>NZ_JEYB01000131.1:0-2238 GCF_000582255.1 Acinetobacter sp. 1566109
CTGACGTGAGTAACGACAAAACGGGTGAAAAACCCGTTCGCCGAAAGACCAAGGGTTCCAGTCCAACGTTAATCGGGGCTGGGTGAGTCGACCCCTAAGGCGAGGCCGAAAGGCGTAGTCGATGGGAAATTGGTTAATATTCCAATACTTCTGTGTAATGCGATGAGAGGACGGAGAAGGTTAAGTCAGCCTGGCGTTGGTTGTCCAGGTGGAAGGATGTAGGTATGTATCTTAGGCAAATCCGGGGTACTCTATACTGAGATCCGATAGCAAGCTGTACTTGTACAGCGAAGTGGCTGATACCATGCTTCCAGGAAAAGTCTCTAAGCTTCAGTTACACAGGAATCGTACCCGAAACCGACACAGGTGGTCAGGTCGAGTAGACCAAGGCGCTTGAGAGAACTCTGCTGAAGGAACTAGGCAAAATGGTACCGTAACTTCGGGAGAAGGTACGCTGTTGTTGGTGATGGAACTTGCTTCCTGAGCTGATGACAGCCGCAGAAACCAGGCCGCTGCAACTGTTTATTAAAAACATAGCACTCTGCAAACACGAAAGTGGACGTATAGGGTGTGATGCCTGCCCGGTGCTGGAAGGTTAATTGATGGGGTTAGCGTAAGCGAAGCTCTTGATCGAAGCCCCAGTAAACGGCGGCCGTAACTATAACGGTCCTAAGGTAGCGAAATTCCTTGTCGGGTAAGTTCCGACCTGCACGAATGGCATAATGATGGCGGCGCTGTCTCCAGCAGAGGCTCAGTGAAATCGAAATCGCTGTGAAGATGCAGTGTACCCGCGGCTAGACGGAAAGACCCCGTGAACCTTTACTGCAGCTTGACACTGAACTTTGACCTTACTTGTGTAGGATAGGTGGGAGGCTTTGAAGTTGGAACGCTAGTTCCAATGGAGCCGTCCTTGAAATACCACCCTGGTAATGTTGAGGTTCTAACTCTGTCCCGTTATCCGGGACGAGGACCGTGTCTGGTGGGTAGTTTGACTGGGGCGGTCTCCTCCTAAAGAGTAACGGAGGAGTACGAAGGTGCGCTCAGCGTGGTCGGAAATCACGCGTAGAGTATAAAGGCAAAAGCGCGCTTAACTGCGAGACCCACAAGTCGAGCAGGTACGAAAGTAGGTCTTAGTGATCCGGTGGTTCTGTATGGAAGGGCCATCGCTCAACGGATAAAAGGTACTCTGGGGATAACAGGCTGATACCGCCCAAGAGTTCATATCGACGGCGGTGTTTGGCACCTCGATGTCGGCTCATCTCATCCTGGGGCTGAAGCAGGTCCCAAGGGTATGGCTGTTCGCCATTTAAAGAGGTACGCGAGCTGGGTTTAGAACGTCGTGAGACAGTTCGGTCCCTATCTACCGTGGGCGCTGGAAATTTGAGAGGATCTGCTCCTAGTACGAGAGGACCAGAGTGGACGAACCTCTGGTGTACCGGTTGTGACGCCAGTCGCATCGCCGGGTAGCTATGTTCGGAAGGGATAACCGCTGAAAGCATCTAAGCGGGAAGCCTACCTCAAGATAAGATTTCCCTAGGAATTTATTCCTCTAAAGAGCCGTTCGAGACTAGGACGTTGATAGGTTGGATGTGGAAGCATAGTGATATGTGAAGCTGACCAATACTAATTGCTCGTGAGGCTTGACTATACAACACCCAAGCAGTTGTATATAAAGCATCAATCGATTCATAAATCTACAAAGCAACTTGATTTAGTTATAACACTAGATAAAATGAACACAATCAGATTCAATCAGCCCAGTCTGTAAAGATTTGGAAAACGCTTCGGCAGTCAATAAGACCAAAGCAAGTATCCATAAACAGTTGTGCTGGCGACCATAGCAAGAGTGAACCACCTGATCCCTTCCCGAACTCAGAAGTGAAACCTCTTAGCGCTGATGGTAGTGTGGGGTTACCCATGTGAGAGTAAGTCATCGCCAGCTCATTATTCTAAACACCCCCAACTAAAATTGGGGGTGTTTTTTTTATGGGCGGGAAAATAAGAAAATTCTAGAAAACTCAGTTCTTAAAAAAACAAATTTACACGGTTGTCCTGCTTCAGAGATATAGAGAGTTAACTTTAATTAAGAAAAACCTTATAAGAATAATTATTTTAGCTGCCTGCGTGCATGTTTAAGGGCAGTGCGTAGACCTTCTTCCAGAGTGGGATGATAAAAAGGTTTCTCTAAAATATCATTTAAAGTTAATTCTTCACCAATGATCCAACTTAAGAGATGAG
>NZ_JEYB01000132.1:0-2203 GCF_000582255.1 Acinetobacter sp. 1566109
TGCATATTTTAAATATTAAAGTAATGAATTAATCAAGTTTTATTCCTATAAAATGTAAAAATAAATATAACGCTAGATATTAAAGAAGATTTTGCTTTAAAATAATTGGATGAACTTAAAAATAATTAAAAAGAACATGGGTATTTTATATATGGAACTTAAAAATGCTAAAGACAATTGTTGAATTTAAATTTGATGATTATCAGCTATATGATCAAAATTTATCAGCAGAAGACGGAAATACGTTAGTACAGAAAACGGAAGATATTGCACAGTATATTTATTTTTACATTTTATAGGAATAAAACTTGATTAATTCATTACTTTAATATTTAAAATATGCACTAATTCTCATTAAAATAAAAAAGGAGCTGAATAATCAGCTCCTTTTTTGTACTAAATCGACTTATTAAGTCAATTGAGCAGCAGCAATTTTCTTAGTATCTACTTTATCAGCAGCATTTGTATATTCGCCCATTTGGTCGAAATTCAAATATTTGTAGATGTCAGCAGACATACTGTCAATTTGAGCTGCGTATTGTTGGTATTCTTCTGGAGTTGGTAACTTACCAAGTACAGCAGCAACAGATGCAAGCTCAGCAGATGCTAAGTAAACGTTAGAACCTTGACCTAAACGGTTAGGGAAGTTACGTGTAGAAGTCGAAACAACAGTTGTGTTCGGCGCAACACGTGCTTGGTTACCCATACATAATGAACAACCAGGCATTTCTGTACGCGCACCAGCACGGCCATAAGTGTTATAGAAGCCTTCTTCCATTAACTGATGTTCGTCCATACGTGTTGGTGGAGCCAACCATAAACGAGTTGTTAATGAACCGCTTGGTACTTTCTCAAGTAACTGACCAGCAGCACGGAAGTGACCAATGTTAGTCATACAAGAACCGATGAATACTTCATCAATTTTGTCGCCTTGAACGTCAGAAAGAAGTTTTGCATCATCTGGATCGTTCGGGCAGCAAAGGATAGGTTCTTTGATTTCTGACAAGTCAATTTCATACAATTTAGTGTATTCAGCATCTGCATCAGCTTTAAGTAAGCTTGGGTTTGCTAACCATTTTTCCATGTTTTCAACACGACGAGCCATCGTACGTGCATCACCATAACCTTGTGAAATCATCCACTTAAGCATTGTGATGTTAGAACGTAAGTATTCAGCAACTTTCTCTTCAGAAAGTGTGATTGCACAACCAGCAGCTGAACGTTCAGCAGAAGCATCAGAAAGTTCGAATGCTTGCTCAACTGTTAAGTCAGTTTCCATTTCTGTTAAGTCGATTTCTAAGATACGACCAGAGAAGATATTCTTCTTACCTTTTTTCTCAACAGTAAGATCGCCTTCTTTGATTGCATAGTAAGGAATCGCATGTACAAGGTCACGTAAAGTAATACCAGGCTGCATTTTACCTTTGAACTTAACAAGAACTGATTCAGGCATATCAAGTGGCATTACACCAGTTGCAGCAGCGAAAGCTACAAGACCTGAACCTGCTGGGAACGAAATACCAATTGGGAAACGAGTATGCGAGTCACCACCAGTACCTACTGTATCTGGAAGAAGCATACGGTTTAACCAAGAGTGGATAATACCGTCACCTGGACGTAAAGATACACCACCGCGGTTCATGATGAAGTCTGGAAGTGTATGTTGCATTTGTACGTCAACTGGCTTTGGATAAGCAGCAGTGTGACAGAAAGACTGCATTACCAAGTCAGCAGAAAAGCCCAAGCAAGCTAAGTCTTTTAACTCGTCACGAGTCATAGGACCAGTTGTATCTTGAGAACCCACTGTAGTCATCTTAGGTTCACAGTAAGTACCTGGACGGATACCTTGACCTTCTGGAAGACCACATGCGCGACCAACCATCTTCTGAGCTAAAGTGAAACCTTTGCCAGTGTCAGCTGGTTGTACTGGAGTACGGAATAATGTAGATGGAGCTAAACCTAAAGCTTCACGTGCTTTAGCAGTTAAGCCACGACCAATGATCAAGTTAATACGACCACCAGCACGTACTTCATCTAAAAGTACTGGAGTTTTAAGTTCAGACTCAGCGATTTGTTCGCCATTTTTGAACGCAGTAACTTTTGCAGCAGCATGATCGATTTTAAGAGTAACTTCGTCACCCATGTTCATGTTAGAAACATCGATCTCTACTGGTAATGCACCAGCATCTTCCATTGTGTTAAA
>NZ_JEYB01000133.1:0-2149 GCF_000582255.1 Acinetobacter sp. 1566109
ATGAAGGCGGTACAGCAACCGACAATTCCCCAAGTAATCATGATTCTGGCAATCCAGATACGTGCACCTAGCTTTTCCATGGCCATATTACTTGGAATTTCAAATATGACATATGCAATAAAAAATAATGTCGCACCAAAACCAAAGGCAGTCGCGGTTAAACCAATTTCTTGATTCATGGTTAAAGCGGCAAAACCAATATTTACTCGGTCAATATATGAGATGAAATAACAAAGAATGAGGAAAGGAAGAATACGAAAAGAAAGTTTACGGATCGTTGACTTTTCTACTTCCGATATAGATATATCATTTTTCATACATACTCCTTATGTACGTGAGAAACCAAACAGCTCGGTAGGGTTCTGATTTAAAATTAAACATTGCTCGTGTTTATCAAACACAATCTGTTTAAAAGCTTTAATTGCATCTTCATAAGTTATTAAGGATTCATGTTGGGTATGGGGCCAGTCACTTCCCCAAACGAGCTTATGTAAAAAACCTTTGTCTTTTAAAATGTTATAGGCTTGTTGGGCAGTGTTTATGTTGTTTGGAGTAGTACCCAAACGATAGAAACCAGACACTTTAATCCAGTGCTGCTTGACATTAAGCAAGCTTAAAAACTTTTGATAATCTGGATCATTAATCCCTTTAATACGGTCAACTCGGCCAAAATGGTCAATTACAACATCAAAGCTGTATTCATCTAATTGTGGCAAAAGCTGAACCAGATATTTTGGCGGTGCGTGTAATTCAACTTGCCAGTTGAGGCTTTCCACATTACGTAAAAATTTTTGCCAGTCAGGCGTATTTAACGTAGGAGGGTTAAGACCGAATAGATTTAAGCGAACACCAACGATGCCTTGTGCCTTGAGTTTCACTAGCTCATCAAAAGTTGTCTTATGTTGAACAACGGCGATCCCTTTTAAACGCTCAGGGTATTGCTGAATTGCGTTTAACATCGCTTGGTTATTGGTACCCAAAAAGCTGGGTTGAACCAAAACACCATGCGTGAAATTGTGTTCATCAAGATGAGAGATAAAACTTTGTACAATTGCATCATAATCAGGTGCATAACGTGCTGTTTCGATACTGTGGTCCTGAGTCGAAAAAACATGTGCATGTGTATCTATACAGTTCATTTTCATCTCACATTACAAATTTTAAAGCGAAAATAGCGATTAAAGCGGCAATGACTCCTACAGGAATTGCTTTAAATAACAGTTGATTAAAGAATTTGGTTTTGTCGATGTCTGCTGGTGCTGAAGCCATAATGAGACTACCGCCAGACGAGAAAGGGGAAATCGCTGTAGACTGAGCGCCAACCACAATACAAATGAATAGCACTAGTGGATTTAGGCCAGAGCTAAGTGCAAGCGCTGGAACAATTGGGAATAAGGTAGGAGCAACTACACCTAGAGTGCTTGAAAATACAGACATAATGGCACTGATCAGACATAACAGTACTGGAATAACCCACACAGGAACATTGTTTGCTAACCATTCAGATAGGGTCGTAATAATGCCAAGCTTCACACCTAATGCGATGAGCATACCGACACCGCAAATCATGATCAGTGTTCCCCACGGCACAAGTGCAATGACCTTTTTCTCATCGGCAAGTTTCATAAGTAAACTAATGAGCGAGAAGGTAATGGCAAGGAAGGCAATATCAATTTTGGAGTTTAAAAAGCTAATCGTTTTTACATCGGGAAAAACAAGGTGCAAGATTGGAAAAATTAAAACAATTGAACCGTACCGGGTTTGTCGGAGACTTTTTTATTTAAGTTAGGCCACCTGACCTAACGGATTAATCTTATCATAGTACATTGCTTCAAACTCAAAAGGCGATACATAACCCAGTGCACTGTGTACACGCTTTTTATTGAACCAATCTACCCAGTTTAGTGTCGCAAGTTGTACATCTGCTAAACCTTGCCAAACTGCTTTTAAATATTCAATCACCTATGTTTTGTATAAGCCATTCACCGTTTCAGCCAAAGCATTATCGTATGAATCACCAGTCGTACCGACTGATGCTCGTAAATTTGCAGCTTCTAAACGATTGGTATAGCGAATAGAAAGATATTGAACACCTCTATCGGAATGATGAATCACATTCTTTGGCATGCCTCGATGTAAAAACGATTAG
>NZ_JEYB01000134.1:0-2077 GCF_000582255.1 Acinetobacter sp. 1566109
ACCTGAACCTGAACCTGAACCTGAACCTGAACCTGAACCTGAACCTGAACCTGAACCTGAACCTGAACCTGAACCTGAACCTGAACCTGAACCTGAACCGCAGTCTAATCAGGATTTAATGGTATTTGACCCAAACCATCATGAGCTGATTGGGCTTGAGTCAGTACCTGTTCAAGAAACGATTAGTGTTCTAGAGGAAGATTTCATTCCAGTACCAGAACAAAAGGCAGTACATGTTCAGGCTGAAACCCAAGCCAAACAAACTGAACCTGAGCCAACATTTACTGCTGAGCCGCAAGGTTTGTTTGAAACATCTGATACTGAATTTTCTCTGGGTCAAGATGCACCTGTAACTCATGATTTGGTTTCTGAACCTGTTATTGAGCAGCAAACATTGGTGCAAGCCGAAGTGGTTGTTGAAACTGCTACAGTTATCAAAGAGTCTAGTGCAACTGATAACGGGCAGTTGATGCCTCAGGATATTTTGAAGCTTTCTGCTCAAGTTTTAGAAGGCGAGTGGACACTTGAAAAGTGGGAATATTGGTTTAGAAATAGTCAGCTTTCCCCAGCCGTTCAAGAACTTGCTCAACATGGTGTGATGACTGGTGAAATTGGAGGCAACACGATTTTCCATATTCCTCAAGAATATGAAAATATGTTAACCCAATTACAGCAAGGCCTAATTGATGCTTTAAAGCAACAATGGGCAGATACACAGTTTACAGTTGAATATGGTGCAGTTCATACATCTACACCTTATGTTATGCAAAGCATTCGTAAAGAAAAAGCTTTCCATAGAGCGACAGAGCTATTACAGCAACAACCTGTCATTAAAAGCCTTATAGAGACTTTTGATGGTGAATTACAAAATATTCAATTAAAGCCTTAATTCCAATTGAGTTTTGATTTGGTGAAAAATATGGAAATAATAGAATTTTCATATTTTTCACTGGATTGAAATATTCAGGTCACGCCACTGTCATTGTACTTTTCTATGTTAGCCATTTTAGATTTTAAAATGGACTATATATCGTCATGAAAAGGCAATGTACAGGAATAACTTCCTTTAAATATTCATATTTCTTACTAATCGGTGCACTCTTACTGAGTGGTTGTAACGACTCTGCAAATGATAATTCGAATACACCAGACACAGGTAAAAAGCCTGTAATGCGCTGTGCTCCATAACCTTAAATAATAAAAAGAATTTGATCATGATTACACGTCGTAAATTTTTAAATTACTCTTTAAATATGGGCTTTGGTGCTGCAGCGTTGGCGGCTTTCCCATCAAGTATTCAAAAGGCTCTAGCAATTCCTGCAAATAATAAAACGGGCACCATTCAAGATATTGAGCACGTTATTATTTTGATGCAGGAAAACCGATCTTTTGATCATTACTTTGGTACGTTAAAAGGCGTTCGAGGTTTTGCTGACCGCTTTACAATTCCTTTGCCAAATGGTCGTAAGGTTTGGGAGCAGCTTAGACGCAATGGGCAAGTTTTAACGCCTTTTCATTTAGACGGTACAGCCAATAATGCACAGCGCGCAGATGGTACGCCGCATACGTGGAATGATAGTCAGTTGGCTTGGGACAATGGCCGTATGGCGAACTGGCCAACCCATAAAACTGATATATCCATGGGCTATTTTAAAGAAAAAGAAATTCCATATCAGTTTGCACTTGCCAATGCCTTTACGATTTGTGATGCCTACCATTGTTCCATGCACACTGGAACAGATGCGAACCGATCTTTTCATTTAACTGGTACCAATGGGGCAACAGCGACTAAGCGTTCATTTGTAAATAATGAATGGGACTGGATTGATGGTAATCCCGCTACGGCAGATCGTGGTTATACATGGAAAACCTATGCTGAACGCTTAGAAGAAGCAGGTGTTAGCTGGATTTGCTATCAAAATATGCCGGATGAATGGGGCGATAATATGTTGGGTGCGTTCCGTTCTTTTAGAAAGGCCAACATTGCATCCGGTTATCCCGTTTCAAGCGGTGGAGAGCCGAATAAACCGTATGCCGATACGGGTCAAAAACTACCGTATAAAGCCTATGATGCGGC
>NZ_JEYB01000135.1:0-2055 GCF_000582255.1 Acinetobacter sp. 1566109
TTGACTGCTTCCATTGGTCATACGTCTAAATCCACCGCTTATACGATTATTGCCATCCCCCAAATAAATGCTATAAGGTGTTCCATTGTTGCAAGTTGCATTAATCGCACCTTGAGCCGTGTAGTCACGACTTGTTGTACCAATATCACCAATATTGCCAAAATCGACATTTGATGTGGAATCTAACTGACAGAAACTTGGTACTACATAGTTAGCTGTAATCGTCATATTACCCGAGTCCCAGCCACCGCCACTATCACCCTCACATACACTGCTTGAATTTGCTTGCATGTCCCAAAATACTTGAACGGAGCCAATATAAGTCCCTACCGGATAGGCTGTTAAAGAGCCCGATCTTGCTGGAACTTTAATACTTACTGAGTAACTAATAATATTATTTGGTGCCACCGTAGTAACAGGACCATACCAAAAGTTTGAAGTTTGATTTGCAGTAGAAGAACCTGCTCCGCCTACAGTTGCCGTAACCGTATAAGGTAATGAAACATTACTATTTGAAGTAGTTGCTCCAGTAAATACTGTCTTCATGCACATATATCTTGATATTTAAGCAGTACTCCCAACATTCGTACACCGAATAGTTCCAGTATAAGTAATGGTAGCGTCACTATTAATCGTTGCTGCTGTATAATTATAAGTACTATTTGTGGTTCCAGTTACCGTACAGCCAGCATGTGCTGAACTAAAAAAAGCATAAAGCACAAATAACAGTAAACTAGCTAAAACATACTTTAAAGTAGATGAAAACTTTTTGGCTAGCATGTAGGAACTATGACTTACAATACTTATTGACATACATAAGGCCCCAATTTTTTAGCACTGTATTGCTTACTTTCATAAGTGAAATTAATTTGACAAGTACCATGATCGAGAAGATCTACTTCAAGTTTGTTTTGTCTTAATAAGTTTGGAACGAATACTTCACCATCGTAGCCCACTACAGCATCTTGCTGTCCATTAATTCGAACGCTATAGCCTGGTAATAATGCCGTGTTGTTTTTATCAACTATTCTCACCAAGCCTGAAATAACCCGATGTGCACCAAAGTCAACCAAGGTTCCTTGACGATAGCCCACAAGTGCGGTCTGATTGGTAGTCGTCACATCCCATTCCAATGGTAAATAAGATGGATCTAGATAAATATTATGAGATTGATACGGTCTTAAATTCGCAATTAAGAATCTTCCCGACTTATCAGTTTCTCCTAAATTTACTCCACCATTTATAATCTGGCTTTTCGGTCCGGCATTGGTGACAACAGCATAACCATCCCCTATTTCATTGGCCGCAAATATACGTCCTGCCGCCGCAACCAACGATCCTGTCGCTGAAAGTGCCACTTGGTCATTATCCCCAATTCGGTTATAACGACCTGTCAGATACGCAGCCCTTGCTCGATAAGAACCATAGATCGATGCATTGTTAGTATGCGCATCCTGATCTCGCTCTACATATCCACCCCATCCAAATGAATTAATTTTTGGTTCCGATAAAACAAATACTTCTTGTCGGTAAGTCAGCCTGCCACTATCGCTAGATACGCTTGTAATCGCATTAGTTCTGGTAGATGGCGTATAGCGTAGCGCAAAGTAAATACCATAGTCCTTATGGTTTTCATAATCTTTATAAGCTGAACTATAAAAACCCCAGTTCTTGTTTAAACTTCCACTTAAGTTGGCAGACAGTAACTTATACGAGTTATCACTGTACTTGATCTGGTTATAACCGACATAAACACCATAGCCTGCATAAAAGTTATAGTTGATCCCTGCCCTAATAATCTCATCTGCCAGCGCGCTATAGCTAAGATAGTTTTGTGGCTCAGCACTAATCTGGTTTTCTTTTAAATATCGGATTTGAGACACACGGGCCAGATCAAAGTAGTTATCAAATACTTTGCGGTAACTGGTGTTAAATGAAATGTTCTTGCTAATACGCCCTTCTAAACCGACCAGAGCCGAATAGCCGTTTTCATCCTTATACTGACTGGCGGCAATATCGGCATTAATCACCCCCACACCAAACAAATTCTTGGCG
>NZ_JEYB01000136.1:0-2047 GCF_000582255.1 Acinetobacter sp. 1566109
CTGGGCTCGAACCAGGGACCTGCGGATTAACAGTCCGTCGCTCTACCGACTGAGCTATGGGAGAATCTGGAAAAGGATTTTAGGCAGGAAAGGGGGCTGGGTCAAGCCTTAATAGCAGAATTAGTGAGAATATCTAATCGTTTGGCTTAAAAATACACGAAACATTGATTTTATTCAAAATAATAGAAAGTTATTAGATGATTAGAAAAGAAAAAACCCGCAATAAATGCGGGCTTTTAGAATCTTGGCTCTCCCACCTGGGCTCGAACCAGGGACCTGCGGATTAACAGTCCGTCGCTCTACCGACTGAGCTATGGGAGAATCTGCATGCGATTATAAGGAGATTTTGACAAGGGTCAAGTGAAAATCGTCATGTTTCCTTCATTTTTGTGTTGTATGCTTCTTATTTGATCAAGTTGAGTAGCGAGGATATAAATTACTTGCACTTTAAAAACTCAATTGCTAGATTCAAAAAAGAACAAGCGTTTGGAGTAATCCAAACAGTGTGGATTTAAACCAACTTGCCAGCACTAAAATGGCTAAATCGGAGATAAGTATGAAAACACTTACTGTTGCTTCTATTTTTTCTAATTTTGATTTTTATCAACGCAATTATCTTAATATTTTAAATCAACCAGAATCTTATTACACACTTGTAGAAGATGCATGGATCAATGCTTTTCCATTTAAAAAGCAGGACTTGTACTTAGGTGACTTATTACAACTCTGGTTTAGTTTAAAATGGGATGCGCATACTTCACTGAAAGTTTTAAAGTGTTCCAAGTTACTAGATCAATCTAAACCCCTCTATATTTTCCAGCTCGAAGGCGAATTATTACTAGGTAAAAATAAAGTCTTAGCTTGGTCTACTCAGCATAATGAAGTGGTCGAGCTTCAACTTAAGAATATTTGGGCACTCTATGTGATTGCACAAACTTGTGACCGTCCAGATCTTCCTGACTTAATAAAAAAGGCAGCCATTTAAAGCTGCCTTAGTTTTCATGGTCGAATGATCATGCAGGTTGCTGTTGCATACGCATAAAGTTTACCTTCTTCATCAATAATTTTACCTTCGGAAATACCTAAGTTTTTACTTAAATTAATGACTTTACCAGTGGCAATTAAAGCCTGATTTTGAGGAATAGGGCGGCACATTTTCACGTTAAGGTCGATGGTGCCATAACCTACACCTGCAGGTAACATCGTATGGACAGCACAGCCAGTCACCGAGTCTAGGACTGTTGCTGCAAAACCACCATGTACACCACCTAATGGGTTTAAGTGATTATGATCTGCTTGTGCTTTGAAAGTCACACATCCTTCAGAAATTTCAGTAGGTTGCATTGGAATAGTTTTGCTTATACTGGCAGGTGGAATGTGACCTTCAATCATGGCTTGTAAAAATTCGAGGCCTGTCATTTCCATAGGATTTTTCATTTTTTGAGTCCTTCAGTAATTAAGTTCTAAAATGGAACTTGATGTTAAATTAGGCGTTAAAATGCATATTGTCAAGTTGGCGAGTATAAGAAATATGACTATTTTATAGTTTATGAACTTGTAAAATGTGGTTGAGTAGAATATTTTATAACCCTAAAAATATAAACTTCTTGTGGAAAATAATAATGAACGGTCAGTGTCTATGCGGTGAAACAACTTTTGAAGTTGAACTAAAAAATCATGATGTACATGCTTGCCATTGTTCGATGTGTCGTAGACAAACTAGTGGTGTCAATATGACAGTTGATGTGGTCAAAGGCAGTTTAAAGTTTATTCAGCAAAAGCATCTTAGTGTATTTAACTCTTCTGACTGGGGAGAACGAGGCTTTTGTAATGCTTGTGGAACAACAATTTTTTGGAGAACGAAAGATCAAAGTTACTGCAATATCAATGCATTTTCTTTAAATGAGCCAGTAGAAGGCATGAATTTAGATATGGAAATTTTTATTGATTCAAAACCCGATTTTTACACTTTTCAAAATCAAACAAAAAAACTAACTGAGGCTGAGGTGTTCGCATTGTTTAACCCAGAATAATTTTAATTATAAAA
>NZ_JEYB01000137.1:0-2047 GCF_000582255.1 Acinetobacter sp. 1566109
GTCTTTTAATCGTATTTTTGTCAATAATACGCATACCTTTAGTGGTTAAACGAAGACGTACAAAACGTTTTTCGCTTTCTAACCAGAAACGGTGGTGGTGCAGGTTCGGCTCGAACCGGCGCTTGGTTTTGTTGTTGGCGTGTGAGACGTTGTTACCAACGACTGGACGCTTGCCGGTAACTTGGCAAACCTTAGACATGGTGTAACTCCATTGATTTAGCCAACAGCAAATCTGTGGCCAGTCATACTAAATGTAAACGGATGAATTCATTCAAGGGGCGTTTTATACCAAAAATACGATTAAAAGACAAGCGAAATTGGTAAAAACGAGGCATGATCTAGTGTAACAGATCATGCCTTGATCAGTTAACGCAACAAGGTTTTCGAAATGAAGCGATGAATTGGTTTATTGAACGGTGGAAGAATGTATTTCAAGCTATAAAGTTTTGGATTTGACATGACCGAACGTTCATGTGACAGCCCAAAAAAGCCTTCAGGTCCGTGGTATTTACCCATACCTGATGCGCCGATTCCTCCAAATGGCAAGTCATCTTGCGCAACATGGGTAATCACCATGTTAATTCCGAAATGCCCTGAATGAGTATGTTGAGAGATATAATCAGCGCGTGCCTGATCATAATCAAAATAATACATTGCTAAAGGACGCGGGCGACTATTGATAAACTCAATGACCTCTTCGATTTGGTCATATTCTAAAATTGGTAGAACAGGACCAAAAATTTCATTTTGCATAATATCCATTGCAGTTGTTACACCAGTCACTAGAGTCGGTGCAATTTTGCGGACATCATCTAAAATTTCATTTTGCGGATTAATTTCAACAATACGCGCACCTTGATCACGGGCATTTTCGAGATATCCCTGAATACGGTTGTACTGTTTATCATTAATAATAGAGGTGTAGTCTTGGTTGTTACGGAAATGTGGGTACATTCCGGCCACAATCAATTTAAAGTTTTCAATGAACTCGGCAGTTTTTCCGCGTGGCAAGAAAATATGATCTGGCGCAACACAAGTTTGGCCTGCATTCCATAGTTTACCTACAGCAATACGCTGTGCGACATCTTTCATATCTACGGAAGCATGTACCAAAGCAGGGGATTTACCACCCAACTCAAGAATAACCGGAACCAGATTTTGAGCTGCGGCTGCCATGACGGTTTTACCAACAGAAGTCGAGCCAGTGAAAATCATTTTGTCGAAAGGCAAATGACTAAACGCATCAGAAATTACGCCGCCGCCATTTACCACCGCAACCAGCTCTTGTGGGAAGGCTTCAGAAAGTGCATTTTCAAGAACCTGTCCAAAATTTGGAGAAGCACTCGAAATTTTGATCATGGCATGGTTACCTGCAGCCAAAGCACAAATAAGTGGTCCAACAGACAGTAGTAACGGGTAGTTCCATGGTGTAATAATGCCAATTACGCCCATTGGTTGATATTGTACCCAACCTTTTGCTGGCTGATGTAATACACTGATATGGCGTTTTGATGGTTTCATCCATCCGGTCAGGTTCTTACTGTAATACTTGATTTGTTCAAGACAGGTAAGTAACTCACCAATTTTGGTTTCCATAATGGCACGATTGCCATAATCAAGGTTAATTGCTTCGGCAATCTGATCTTGATATTTTACCAAGACTTTTTTAAGACGAGCTAAACGATCAATACGCTCTTTAGCAGTGGGTACCGGATGACGTAAATAGGCAATCTTTTGCTGCTCAAGCAAATCTTGTAAATGCTTAACATCATAAGGAACCTGAGTCTCTGGATTTGTTTTTGTTTGACTGTTCATCGGTACTTACCAAATATACTGATATACTTATTTTTTTTAGAGCAAATACTCTAAAGAGTCAAGTTCGTTTCTGTGTGCAAGTCTTAACCATATGAATTAACGAAGGTTATTAAAATGTCTCTACCTAAAGCTTTGAAGACAAAAGACCGGATTTTACAAATCAGTTTGCAGCTTTTTAATGAGCGTGGCGAACGGTCTGTCACTACCAATCATATTGCTGCAGAGTTGGGCA
>NZ_JEYB01000138.1:0-2047 GCF_000582255.1 Acinetobacter sp. 1566109
AATAAAGATAGTTTTTTTGCGTGTTTGTAAACCATTTGACTTACAGTATTTTTTAATAAAACAACATATTGGTCAAAAGATTCAATATGACCTTGTAATTTAATACCGTTAACAAGGAAAATAGAAACTGGGATACGTTCTTTACGGAGAGAATTTAAGAACGGATCTTGTAAAGTTTGACCTTTAGACATTTTTAACTCCAAAAAAAAATTTTTAAATCAGCGCAAAAAAACTATCTTTATTTTTCAACTAAAAATTATAAAAAGACAGTGTGCAAATTTTGCTTTATCCATAAGAGTTTCGCAAGTCTTCTTTCGCCTGCTTTATCGTCAAGTAAGTTTTAAAATCGTGTATTTCTTGCAAAGAACGTAACCACGTATATTGACGTTTGGCAAGTTGTCGTGTTGCAAATAAGGCTTTATCCTCCATTTCTTGCTTTTTTTTGAGACTCATATCACTTTTTAATAGAAATTCTAGAGCTTGTCGATAACCAACAGAACGCATAGAGGGTAAATTTTCATCTAAATCGTATTTTTCAATTAGAGATTCAACTTCACTCAAAAAACCGATATCCCACATTTTGCTTAATCTTTGCTCAATGCGTTGATGTAATTCTAACCGATCTGGAAGCAAAGCATAGTTATGAAATATGTATCGATATGGTACGTTTTTTGGTTGTTCTGCCTGCAATTTGGTAATTGGTTGACCTGTAATACGATAAACTTCTAACGCGCGAATAATTCTTTGTTTATCAGAAACCTTGAATTTCACACCAGCTGCCGGATCTACTGCCACAAGTTCATCATAAACAGCTTGCCACCCTTCATTCGCTGCTTTTTCTTCAATTGCTGCACGAACATTTGCATCTGCGCTTGGCAAGTTACTTGATAATCCTTCTAGGAGCGCCTTGAAATAAAGCATGGTTCCTCCTACCAAAATAGGAGTTTTGCCGCGTGAATGCATCTCGTCAATTAAAACACAAGCATCTTCAACAAACTGGGCAGCCGAATAGACCTCAAGTGGAGTAATAATATCTATTAAATGATGTGGATATAGCTCCTGCTCTTCACGTGTTGGTTTAGCCGTACCAATATCCATGTCTTTATATACAAGAGCCGAATCAACTGAAATTAACTCAAAATCTCCACGCTCGTAAAGTTCACATGCCAAAGCGGTTTTTCCGCTTGCAGTTGGTCCCATTAAATTGATGACGGGCAATTGATTTGACATGTAAAACTACTCTCCTCGAGCAAATAATTTATCTAGTTGAGATAATGGAAATGCACGCCAAGTTGGACGACCATGGTTACATTGACTGGCAAATTCGGTTTGTTCCATTTGGCGAAGTAAAGCGTTCATTTCTGAGAGGCTAAGTTGTCGATGTGCTCGCACTGCCCCATGGCATGCCATACCAGCTAACAGTTCATCACGCTTTTGCAATAATCCTTGAGCTTCATCATTTGGATCTAAATCATTAAGAAGTTCAGGAATAAGGTTTTCAAAATCTGCTTTTTGCAAAATAGCCGGCACACCACGCACAATGACTTGCTCATCGCCATATAAATCAATTTCTAGCCCCAAACGCTCAAGCTGAGGCTTTAAGTCTTCGACCCGTACCGCTTGCATACGACTAATTGAAATGACTTTAGGTATAAGTAACTGTTGAGATGTCCAAAACTCAGGTTTATCCCAAGCATTTTTCATTTGTTGCAGCAAAATACGTTCATGCGCTGCATGCATATCAACAATAATCAAACCTTCAGTATTTTGCGCCAGAATATAAATTCCATGAAGCTGAGCAATTGCGATACCTAATGGAAATTCATCTACTTTAGCAACTGGTTCAACATTTTCATCAACTGAAAAATTGGTAGCAGGTTGATCACGTAATGGCGCCAAATAAGTCTTTAATGCATTATTTAACTGCGCAGAACCATTATATTTTGGAGTTTGTTCTGCATAGTGAACAGCTTGGGGACGACTATTATTAAAATCAGTTAAAAGCTCAGTCGAAGGTTGAGAACTATTCGGCTTATCTAGAGTTGTA
>NZ_JEYB01000139.1:0-2047 GCF_000582255.1 Acinetobacter sp. 1566109
AACTAGTTTGAAATTGGTATTTCCTTATCTCAGGACTGTTTATAACCATTTCAGCAATTAGTATTTTCCGAAAAAAAGCGCTGGGCGTCTGGATTTTTGCGGCTGTTATTGAAGGTACGGTAATTTGGTCACTCATTGATGCTGGATGGGAATTTTGGCCGTTATTTTCGCGGTTAATGTTTCCTGCTGGTCTTTTTGCTGCGTTGTTATTTACCTTACCTTCAATTCGACGCTACCAATTTCAAACTAGTTTGGCATCTTCAGCCTATGCAGTAGGTGGCTTAGTTGTTGTGGGAATGTTGATTGCGCTCTACCAAATGTTCCAACCGCATCCAACGGTCGCAAGTTCAGGTGAAAAACTACCTTTAGTACCAGTTGACCCTGCAAAAAAACAGGTGAATTGGGAAAATTATGGAAACGATACGGGCGGTAGTCGCTTTGTTGCTCTCGACCAAATTAACCGAGATAACGTTCATAAACTAAAAGAAGCATGGCGCTTTAGAACAGGTGATTTTACAACGGGTAGTGGTAATGGTGCTGAAGACCAAATGACCCCGCTACAAGTTGGAAATAAAGTCTTTTTATGTACGCCACATAACAACATTTTTGCGATAGATGCTGACTCGGGCAAACAACTCTGGAAAGCTGAGGTGAACTCTAAAGCCGATGCTTGGGAGCGTTGCCGTGGTGTTGCATACTTTGATTCAACAAAAACGCTTGTACAACCAACTTTAGCTGGTGCAACTCCGGTCACTACTGTTGCGAGCAACACAGCCTGTCCACGCCGTGTATATACCAATACGCCAGATGGCCGTTTAATTGCAGTCAATGCAGATAATGGTCAGCGCTGTGCGGACTTTGGGGTAAATGGAACAGTTGATCTACTCGAAGGCTTAGGCGGTGGGACTAAGGCTCCACGTTTTGAAGTGACTTCTGCACCGACTATTGCTGGAACAACTATTGTGGTGGGTAGCCGTATTGCCGACAACGTGGCAGCAGATATGCCGGGTGGTGTAATACGTGGTTATGACGTGATTACGGGTAAACTTCGCTGGGCATTTGACCCGCGTAATCCAAACCCTAACTATGTTCTTAAACCGGGTGAAACCTATAAACGTAGTTCGGCAAACTCTTGGGCTGCAATGTCATATGATCCACAAATGAATACAGTGTTCCTACCGATGGGTAGTTCATCTGTCGACATTTGGGGGGGTAACCGTAATCCGTTAGATCACAAATACAATACTTCTGTTTTGGCACTTGATGCGACAACGGGTAAAGAAAAGTGGGTATATCAAACTGTTCATAATGACTTATGGGACTTTGACTTACCAATGCAACCAAGTCTAGTCGACTTTCCATTAAAAGATGGTACGACTAAGCCAGCTGTTGTGATTGGAACCAAATCAGGTCAATTCTTTGTCCTTGACCGCATAACTGGTAAACCGCTAACTAAAGTAATTGAACAGCCAGTGAAAGCGGCAAATATTCCGGGTGAGCAATACAGTTTAACTCAACCACGTTCTGTTGAAATGCCTCAAATTGGTAATCAGACTTTAACTGAGTCAGATATGTGGGGTGCAACGCCGTTTGACCAACTAATGTGTCGTATTAACTTTAAGTCAATGCGTTACGAAGGTTTATTTACTGCACCGGGTACTGATGTTTCATTAAGCTTCCCTGGTTCTTTAGGTGGCATGAACTGGGGTAGTATTGCTTTTGACCCGACACATCGTTACATGTTCGTAAACGATATGCGTCTTGGTTTATGGGTTCAACTCATTAAACAAACACCTGAAGATATTAAGATTCAGGCGAGTGGTGGCGAAAAAGTAAATACAGGTATGGGTGCTGTACCAATGAAAGGTACACCATATAAAGTGAATAAAAACCGCTTTATGTCCGCTTTAAGTATTCCTTGTCAAAAACCACCGTTTGGTACCATGACAGCAATTGACATGAAAACTCGTCAGATTGCATGGCAAGTACCACTTGGTACAGTTGAGGACACTGGACCACTTGGTATTAAGATGGGCTTGAAAGCACC
>NZ_JEYB01000140.1:0-2047 GCF_000582255.1 Acinetobacter sp. 1566109
AAACTTTCAAGTAACAAATTTTACACTTCCCCTGGGAATGGATGACTTATGTGGTGATGGGTTTTGAGGTGTTTGTTGCTACTTTGATTTTGCCTTTTGAATATCAGGCTGGAACGAGCAGTAGCCCTATTGGTTTTATTCATATAAGTGCTTATTTTGCAGTGATATTAGGTATTGCACGATTAGTCGTGTGGGCGTGGATAAAATTTGTTACTTGAAAGTTTGAAAAATCGACTGACTTGAATATAATAGACGCATACTTCATTGGGGAGTAGCCGCTATTCACAGCAAAGGTGAATAGGTGATGGTCAACATAATTGTTCAACAGAACATGGTCATCATAGCTTAAACGTCTCATCGTTTCTGAGTTGGCAAGACCTTTGATTTACCACTCTGCAATCATTTTATGATATTTGGCTAGCAGGAGGGGTAGGTCATAGGCATTTATGCTAGCCAGAGAACCGACATGCAAGAATTTCTGATTTCTACCTCGATTGTTGCCCTCGCTGAAATGGGCGATAAAACTCAATTGTTGGCACTTTTACTATCTGCGCGTTTCCGTAAGCCAATTCCTATTTTAATTGCGATTCTTTTAGCAACACTTATTAATCATGGTATTTCTGCTGTGCTTGGACAATGGATTACCACAGTTCTAAGCCCTGAAATTTTAGTCTGGGTACTCGCTGTTGGTTTCATTGGTATGGCATTCTGGATGCTTATTCCGGATAAGCTCGATGATGAAACCGATAGTATTAATAAATGGCAAAAATTTGGTGTTTTTGGGGCAACCTTTATTTTATTTTTCTTAGCAGAAATTGGTGATAAAACCCAAATTGCGACAGTCGCTTTAGCTGCACGCTATGACAGTATTTTCTGGGTGATGCTAGGTACAACATTAGGTATGATGATTGCCAATGCACCAGCTGTATTTATTGGTAATAAATTAGCTGAACGTCTCTCTATCTCACTGATTCATAAAATTGGTGCAGCTATTTTCTTCATTGTAGGTGTTTCTACGCTAGTACAACATTATTTCTTCTAAGTTATTTTCAATTTGTATAAAAACGCATTCATGAAGAGTGCGTTTTTTTTGAGCTTTGAAGAAGTTAAACTTTACGATATAGCTTATTTAAGAAAATGTTAGAGGATTACTCAATTTCTTGATGATTCATTTCTAGAATAAGAAAAGTAAAATCTATTTTAAAATATTATGAGAAATATCAATTAATTCATTGCAAGCACTTTAGAATCCCTTTATTTTAGTAGGGATATAAAAATATCTAATATTTAAAATTTTTTTGGGGAATTGTATGGGGTTTGAAAAAACAACATCACAGATATTATTTGATAATGGCGTACATAAATGTATTAGTTTTACCAGTTTGGTCAAAGGGGAAGGCATACAAGCCAATCAATTTTTAATTATTGATCATGAACGAGCAGCCGTTATTGACCCAGGTGGCGACTTGACCTACGTTCCATTGACGATGGAACTTAATAAATATACTCGTCTTAAAAATTTGGACTATGTAATCGCTTCACATCAGGACCCAGATATTATTACTTCAATGCCTCGTTGGCTGGTTTATACCGATGCTAAGGTGGTGGCCTCTAAATTGTGGGCACGATTTTTACCTCACTTAAATTCATCATTTATGAGTGAGCGTATGAAAGGAAATTGGGAAGATCGTCTAATTGAGCTACCAGATCGTGGTCAAGTGATTCAACTAGGCGAATCAAAGCTTGTCATGGTTCCGGCCCATTTCCTACATTCGGTAGGTAATTTTCAGTTTTATGATCCAGTTGCCAAGATTTTATTTTCTGGTGATATGGGGGCTTCTATTGTGGAGGATGCAAGTCAGCCTCTCAAAGATTTTGATGCCCATGTGATGAAAATGAAGGCTTTTCATCAGCGCTATATGTGCTCCAATAAAGTTATTCGTTTATGGGTCAACATGGTCCGTCAAATGGATATTGAGATGATTGTACCTCAGCATGGTACTCCATTTATTGGTAAAGAAATGATTAATCAGTTTTTAGACTGGAT
>NZ_JEYB01000141.1:0-2047 GCF_000582255.1 Acinetobacter sp. 1566109
ATATTTTTACCTTATTATCAATTACCAATTCCAAAAGTTATATATTTAAAAAAAATACTCTATGAGTAATTTAATTTCTCAGACTATAACTACTAACGCAACAACTAACTTTAAATATCTTCCCTACTTAATTTTCTAATGAAGTTAATAAATATTTTATTATAAGTTAGCTTAAGTACAACATTATAAATAAAAAGCTAAGCCCCGATTAGTGTGGCTTAGCTTTGAAAAATAATTTTAATTAAAAAATTACTTATTTGATGTCTGCAAATTCAGAAACAGGTTTGTTCACTTCAACTTTTGTGCCACCGAATTTTTCATTCACGAATTTTTGTACTTTAGGTAAGTGGTAAAGTTCACCAAGTTTCGTATAGATTGGATCATTTTTGTTTGCTTCAGCTACACCCAATAAATTGACATAAAGTTTAGTAGACTGATCAATTGGCTCACGGAAGATAGAATCTTTCATTACATTGAGGCCACCTTCAAGTGCCAATGTATTACCAAGTACAATTGCATCTACATCGTTTTTAACACGAACTGCTGTAGTCATTTGAATTGGTTTTAATTGTAAATTTTTAGGGTTTTCAGCAATGTCGTTCGTAGTCCCTTTTACAGGGTCAAAGTTCGGTTTAAGTTTAATCAGTTTAGCAGACTGTAATAATGTTAATGCACGAGCTTCATTGGCAGTATCATTTGGAATAGCAATGGTAGCGCCTTGTGGGAACTCATCAACAGTTTTAATTTTATTTGCATAAATACCCATTGGTTCCAAGTAAGTTGTTGCAACAGCAGCAACTTTAGCTTTATTTGAAGCATTGTATGCTGCCAAATAGTTGAATGACTGGAACGCATTTACATCTTGCTCACCATTTGCGACAGATGTATTGAGCACAACATAGTCAGTTAAGTTAGTCACTTCGAGTTTAATACCAGCTTCTTTAGTCTCAGGAAGCGTTGCAACGTATTTCCATACGTCAGTATCTGAACCTGTTGAAACCAGTTTAATTGTTCGAACTGACTCACCTTTGTCTTTAGCTGGTGCAGTATTTTCAGTTTGTGCAGGTTGTTTATTACATGCTGTCAGTGTGAGTACAGATGCGCTGAACAGTACACTAAATAATTTTTTCATAGATACATCCTAAAATAGGAAACGCCTAACCCACAAAAGAGTGAGGCATTCCCAACCATTGGGTCGAAATGCAAAATTTGGCTGGAAATAATTTCCAGATATAGGGTTTAGAAGCCTGAATTCAGCATTATTCTTTCCGTGAACTTGCTCGCTAAACAATAGAATTATGTTTTGAAACAGCCTCTAAATATGGGATCATCATATATCAACAAGTGAATATTCTACAAATAACTTGTTCAATTCTGATATATAGTCATGCTCACAGCAACATATTGAAAACATAAACATTTCTCAAATACAACATACATATTTGATTTATATGAAATTTTTAGGATTTATTAGCAATATTTAAGCTAAATAGAGTTGTAATTTTTATTTTAGGCATAAAAAAAGCCCCTGCTATTAACAGGTGCTTTTCGAATTTGGCGGAAGCGGTGAGATTCGAACTCACGGAGGACTCACACCCTCGTCGGTTTTCAAGACCGGTGCATTAAACCGCTCTGCCACGCTTCCAACGAGCGTTATAATATAAACAAAAATGCAAGTTGGCAAATCTTTTATTTAATTTTTAATTCAAACGCTCAAAATAAAAACAAATCTATTTAAATTTCATCATTTTTAGGCTTTTCATAACGAATTGCATTGATATACCAAAGCTTTTTACCTAAAGGAGTGTGCACTTCAACCTCATCATCGACTTGTTTACTCAAGAGTGCACGTGCCATTGGCGACTCAATCGAGATATGTTGAGGATGATGATCATAAATTTCATCAATCCCTACGATACGTAAAGTTTTTTGTTCACCTTCTTCATTTTCAATTTCGACCCAAGCGCCAAAGTAAACTTTGCCTTCTTGCTCGGGAGCATAATCGACAATTTTTAACTCTTCTAAACGTTTTCCTAAATAGCGTACC
>NZ_JEYB01000142.1:0-2047 GCF_000582255.1 Acinetobacter sp. 1566109
CAACATTATTTATATAGACTCCAGTAAGCATAGCTTTCCCTATTTTTAATTTGCACGATTTAAAATTTATTTTTTTAGATTATATAGTTACATACAAATATCATCTACTAATTTTAGAAATATATAATAGCCCCATAATAAATAACGGTCGTTTTCTTACATTCGGAACAATATTCTAAAGTGATTTAATTTTTGCCATCCAGTATAAGGTCTTAGATATGAGTCGATTAACTTTTATAAACGGTGCGATTGTTTCTGCGTCTGATGTTCGCAAATCTTGGAGCAAAATTGTTCAATGTGTCAAAGAAAGTCATAAACCTGTTTTTGTTTATACGAAGAATACGCCCGAAGCTGTTGTTCTGAGTTTTGAAGAATTTCAAAACATGCAGGAAATTGTTGAAGCCGTCCGGCGTGAACAGCTAGGACAACAAATGGTTTATGATCTTTTGGATATTAATCAGCTCACTGGTCAACCGACCAAACACATGCTTTTGAACCACAAAGGTGTATTTGAAGAAGTAAATGGACAAGAAAAATAGCTTTTGAGGATATTAGCGGATTCGAGATTAGAGACAAGCTGATTTAAAAGTCATCTTATATTTATATTCGTTGCACAATGAGCTTTGATTTTCGTGAAATAATAGGAAGTGAAAACATTTTCGTAAGTTAAGTAGCCCTGATGACATAGAGTTGACTAAGTTTATTGAAAATTACAAAGAACGCTTGGATGTCTATAGAACTATATTAAATAATGCATTGGGTAAAGTAATAGACTCACCCCCGGCGCAAACTTAGGAGAATCTCACACATTACCAATGAGTAAAGGACTATTTGAGTTGCGCTTAAAATCTCAAGAATGTATTGCTCGTGTTATGTATTGCACACTAGTCGGTAAACGCATTGTAATGCTCCATAGTTTTGTTAAGAAAACCCAAAAAACACCTAAGCAAGATCTAAACCTAGCACTTGACCGCATGAAAGAGGTGAAAAATGCGAACACATGAAGAAATGAAAGCACTTGCATTATCTCGTTCAGCAGTGCGTACCGAATACGAACGAATTGAACGTGAAGAAATGCCCTTGCTCGATATGGTACTTACTGCACTTCGAGAGGCAGGTCTATCCCAAGCGCAAATCGCGGAACGCATGGGAACAAATGTACCTGCCGTTTCACGGCTAGAAAAAGCATTGATCACAGGCAAACCATCACCATCTATTGCCACATTGCAAAAATATGCTGCGGCAATTGGTAAACATGTTGAAGTGCGTTTTGTCTAAATAAAAAAGCACCCTAGGGTGCTTTTTACCAATTCACTAATCAATCAACTTTACACATTTAGCAACAACATCCTGTGCCTATAGACCCTTATCTTTGAAATTACTGTTATACGCACGATCAATATCTCTTAAGCCTTCTTGAATTTCTGCTTTTGATGCATTTTTGTCTGTTAGTATTTCATTCCTTAAGCTTTCCTTGGAAACCCCTTTAAGCCTTGCATCCATTATAAGAGACTGATTATATGCATCTGATATGTGCTGAATTAGCAGGAGACTTTCACTTGGGATATGCTAGGCAGCTAACCGATAAAAGTTCTCTGCTATTTGATTTGGCGTTTTAAAATCCAAACTCTTTTGAATTCTTCGCTGATTATAAAATAACACAATGTATTTTGTAATATCTGCTTTAGCTTCATCTCTGGTTTTATAGTTGCAATGATGCACTAATTCATTCTTGAGTATGCCCCAGAAACTTTCAATCGGTGCATTATCGTAACAGTCCCCACGTTTGCTCATTGAACCTTGAAAATCACATTTTTCCAGTATCTTTCGATATTCATGGCTGCAATATTGGCTGCCTCTGTCCGAATGAATAATTAAGCCTTTCGTTGGTTTTTGATTACGAATCGCCATAGTCAGTGCATTGCAAACAAGTTGTGCGGTCATACGCTCATTTAAGCTATAGCCAACCACTTGTTTCGTGTACAGGTCTTTTACTGCTGCCAAGTATAACCAACCTTCAGCAGTCCAAATGTATGTAATATCGCTT
>NZ_JEYB01000143.1:0-2047 GCF_000582255.1 Acinetobacter sp. 1566109
GAGATATTCATAAACATTTACACGCTCACCAATCATGTCAGCCAATTGATAACTTCCAACACCACCACAAACCACCAGAACATCACCTTCTAATTGAAAGCTATCTGATTGAGAAAGATGCGGATGCTCAGCACTTGGCTGACAATTCAGTATGACTTTATCTGTATGACACTTAATATCAGTAACTTCTAAGCCAAACTTATACTGCACCCCATATTGTTTAGTCTTTTCAGCTAAAGTGGTTGAATATTTATGAATATCTCCAGTTGCATCGCTTGGTGTGTAATAACCACCAAAGTACTCACCCGTTAAAGAAGGTTCGATTGACTTCATTTCCTCAGGTGAAACTGAGTAGCGCTCCAAAGTCCCTTTATTCAAGACATCATTAACTCGCTTGGCAATATCATAGTCATCCTTAGTATGGTACATATGAAGAATACCGCGTTTCTCCAAATCAAATTGAAGCTGCTCTTTTTCAGCGACTTCAAATAAGCGCTTACGAGCAAGCAATGCTAGACGAACAGTTTCTATCGTATTAGCCTCATAATTTTTAATATGAGATAAAAACTCAACTAACCAGCTATATTTGTGCAAACTAAAAGAAGGATTAAGTAATAGAGGAGCATCTTTTTGCCTCATCCATTTAAAACCTTTTATAACGGTCGCTTTCTGGTTCCAGACTTCTGCATTACAAGCAGATAATTGCCCTCCATTTGCAAATGATGTTTCCATAGCTGGATAAAGATGGCGATCAATCACTGTGACTTGGTAACCTAATTGAGATAATTCATAGGCTGAAGTAACCCCTGTGATTCCTGCACCAATCACAATAACATGTGGCATAACAGACTCCTCTGAAATGCAAAAACATTTCATCAGTACAGCCCATCTGTCATTTGTACCTGAGAGTTTCGACCTAAATACTACCTTTTAGCATTTCGATCTTCCCCTTCGGTGAGTTTATGACTTATAAGTTTTTATTCTTCATGCTTATAAATCTTAAGCTGCTCTCCAGATTTTTTAATTATTACAGTCCTTTTGCCTGAGAGTTTCCGGGCCTGTTGCTCCTTCGGCGGGTTCTTAAGAACCTCTCTCCCGCAATAATTTTGTATTTATATAAGCAATGTATCTGCCACTTTTAAAAAAACGCATTCTTTTCTTGTAAACTTTTGTACAGCAATTCAATTAAATATAAAAGTATTTGATTTAATTACAAAAAAAGGTGAATTCTTTAAATTCACCTTTTGCCATTTATTAAAGCTTTCCTTCAAGCACTTGGTCTGAAACATGACCTTTCCACTGCTCTCTCAAGGTCGGTAAATAAAACTTCTCGCCAATTGTGACCAACTCAGCATCAATGAGTGCATGAATTTCGTGCATAAAAATGTAATCTAAGGCAACTAAAGAGAGTTGATGATTTTTTTGCGCTACTTTTTTTCGCTTCACTTGAGCTTGTTTAATTAACTCATTTGCAAAATTTTTATCTTTATATGTGGTGATTGCATTTAAACGAAGCTCAATAACACCCCAACCGGCTAACAATTTTTTGAAAATTTCAAAGTCTTTTGTCGTTGATTCCCAAGTGACATTTTCCAGATTATTATCTTCAGGCAAAACAGGTAACAGCAAATCACCAGTACTTGGAAAAATCTTTTTAAGATTTAACAGAAATTTAACAGGCTGATCACTCGGGTAATCATTAAACTGCACATGTTGTCTGGTATCTGTTAAATAAATCGAGAGCATTCAAAAATCCTTAGCTAAACAACTGTTTATTATGTGTTTAATTTCCATATCGCAAAATAAATAAAAATTAAAAACAATAGAAAAACAGGATAAGGTGGGCATTTTAACAATTATGGCAGCTTATTCAACTCTAAGTTGGTTTGATAAAGCTTAATTAAGAAATAATTACAATCTAGAAACTTGCAAATAAATCTCGTACAACTTCAAAAATTTAAAAATGCTATCTTTTAAATATATTATTTTTTAATCTACTGTTAAATTTAATGTTATAATACATTGATTTACTCAATTTCATCTGGGC
>NZ_JEYB01000144.1:0-2047 GCF_000582255.1 Acinetobacter sp. 1566109
CAGCAGAACCGAGTTGTTCAATTCGTCAAATGAAGCATGCCGACAAGATTATTGAACGTATCTTATTTTTAGAAGGACTTCCTAATCTTCAACATCTAGGTAAATTGTATATTGGTCAGCATACAGAAGAAGTTCTGCAATGTGATATTCGCAAAGTGAAAGAAAACATTGAAGCTATTCAAAAAGCAGTTGCATTAGCTGAAACAGAACAAGACTATGTAACACGTGATTTGGTACAAGAAATTTTAGAAAAAGAAGAAGAATACTGGGATTGGTTAGATACTCAAATTGACCTTATCGGTAGCGTTGGTATCGAAAACTATATCCAGAGCCAAATGTAATTTCTCATAAAAAAATCCCCTTGAAAACAAGGGGATTTTTTTATTTATCTTTTAATAATTGCGGCAGTGTTATTTGCTGTCCATAAAGGTGCTGCAAAATAAATATTTGTCGCTCTGCCTGATCTATTTTTCCATTATAAGCAAGTAACTGA
Source organism: Acinetobacter sp. 1566109 (assembly GCF_000582255.1). Classification (NCBI taxonomy): domain Bacteria; kingdom Pseudomonadati; phylum Pseudomonadota; class Gammaproteobacteria; order Moraxellales; family Moraxellaceae; genus Acinetobacter; species Acinetobacter sp. 1566109. The sequence goes on from NZ_JEYB01000144.1 coordinate 494, forward strand.
GCATATTTACGTAAATTATAGGGGGTTGCTTTGTTCTTCACAAAATTTCCCCATTGAACTAACTCTGCTTCAGATAAAGTTACATGAGGATTAAGCGCAATCCACTTTAAACGCTGCTCAAATTGGGTTAGAACAAAAATCTGGTCACTTCCCATAAGCTCGGCATTTGGCTGCTTATTTTTAAATAGTAAATTACTATTCATGACATATACGTTGTAATCACGCCAAATTGCGATCATAAGTATTAAGCTAATACCCCAAATTAAATGCAGAAGATGTTTACCTAGTACAAAACCTTTCAGTATTGGAGTCTGTGCTTGAATTACACCCAATAAAAAGCCACAAGTCAGTAAGAAATAAGCATAACGCTGCGGAAATTCTAACATGGCATGAATAAGTACTGTACAGACCATCATCACTGCAATAATCGAAATTGTTTCTTTCGCTTGTTGATTTAACCAAAACAACCAAAATGTAAAGTAAGCAATAATCACGATACCAATTGGAATACCATTCCAAATAATAAGATCTAGCAATACATTGTGAGCACTAGTCGTCCATTCTGCTGTTGGGAAAAGAGTATAAGCAGACATTTGAGCAACACTAGTTTGGTTCCACCCATATCCCAACCAAGGATGTTGCTGTACAGCGAGTAACATTTGCGTCCAGATATTAAAACGCAAATAACCAGAACTTGCCCGTTCAGCCAAGCTACTCGCCTGAGTTATATCTGTATGCGACCATGCCTCAATTAAGCTTGTAAGAAACGGTAAAACTAAGCCCGCCATGAGGAAAAAGCCAGCACACCATAATAAGCCTTGAAAAAGTCCAAAACGCTTCGGTTTGTTAAATTGCTTAATAGCCCAATAGGTGAGTAAAAATGGAAAAACAATCCAAGAAGTGCGTGATTGACTTAGGACAACTGCAAATAAAATAGTTAGTGCTGATGGCAAGAGTAACCAAACTGAAGCCTTGTTCTTTTCATATAAATATAAGCATCCTAATAACCCCATAATGAGAAAGGTTGCCATATTATTGGGTTGGCCAAAGTTACCGTAAGGTCGATTACCAATTAAATGCAACATATGTGCAAAATGCGTATCAATATTTAACCACTGGCAAACCGCAATAAAGCTAGTTGCAACTGAAACAATAACAGCAAGTAGGCTAAACCCTGTAAAAATTTGGTCCCGCTGCTGATAATCTAATGACAGGTTATAGCCAGCCACAACCATAAACCAAAAGCCTAATAAGTAAAGTGAACTTAACAAAGCTGTATTAAAATCAAAAACCAGACCAAAAGCCCACTGCACCACTGGAATTAAAATAAATGGCAATAGTAATAATTGTGCCCGCGGAATTTTTATATTTTGATAAAAAAGTGCAGCTACGGCACTTAGACCTGCCGCAAAGGTACTCATTTCACTAGAAAACATCACCCAAGGGTTATAGTGAAATGGAGATAGCCATGCAAAACCTAACAGGATTGCTGCGAGGAATAAAAAGAATACTTGCATAGTGACAGGTTATAGGCCAAAAACTTGAGAAGGATTA
>NZ_JEYB01000145.1:0-2047 GCF_000582255.1 Acinetobacter sp. 1566109
AAAATATTAAATTATCAACACCACCACCAGTAATTACAGTGATAAGCGGCATAATGATATCTTTTACTAACGAGTCTACGATTTTGCCAAAAGCACCACCAATAATTACACCAATGGCTAAATCCATCATATTGCCTTTAATGGCAAATTCTTTAAATTCTTGAATAATACTCATCTAAACATCTCCAGATGTAGGGGGGAGGAACACATCATATTTTTCTTTTTTCACTGGCCTCTTATCCGTCTAGATAGTACTCGCCATGATATTGATAATTTAATATTTTTTTCAAAAAAAGAAAGCTATTTCACACTTTAACAACATATTTGCTTACAAGAAAAATATGACTTTAAGTTTACTTTCAGCTTTACCAGTAAGCAATAAAAAACCGCTAAACGAATTTAGCGGTTTTTCTTTTTCATTTAAGAAAAATTATTTATCACGGTTACGTTTACGTTCGTTTTCAGTCAAGTAACGCTTACGGATACGAATTGATTTTGGAGTAACTTCTACTAACTCGTCATCTTCAATAAATTCAAGAGCTTGTTCAAGCGTAAATTCAATTGCAGGTGTTAAAGTTAAAGCATCATCAGTACCAGACGCACGAACGTTAGTTAACTGTTTCGCTTTAGTTGGGTTTACAACCATATCGTCTGAACGAGAGTTAATACCTACGATCATACCTTCGTAAACTTCTAACTGTGGTTTAGCAAATAAACGACCACGGTCTTGTAAGCTGAATAATGCATAGCCCAAGCATGTACCTTGAACCATAGAAATCAACACACCGTTTTGACGCTTCGCAACAGTACCTTGTTTAAGAGGACCATAGTGAGAGAAGCTTGAAGTCATAATACCAGTACCAGAGGTCATGGTTAAGAATTCAGAACGGAAACCAATTAAACCACGTGAAGGAACAGTTGCTTCAATACGGATACGGCCTTTACCGTCAACTTCCATATTGGTCATTTCACCTTTACGGTGACCCATTTGTTCCATTACAGCGCCTTGGTGCTGCTCTTCAACGTCAAACGTTACGTTTTCGTAAGGTTCTTGTTTTTCACCATCAATTTCTTTAATGATTACTTGCGGACGTGATACACCTAATTCGAAGCCTTCACGACGCATATTTTCAATTAAAACTGAAAGGTGAAGTTCACCACGGCCAGATACTTTGAAACGGTCTGGACTGTCAGTATCTTCAACACGTAAAGCTACGTTGTGAATTAATTCGCGGTCAAGACGTTCACGAATATTACGTGAAGTTACGAATTTACCTTCTTTACCAGCAAACGGAGAGTTGTTTACTTGGAAAGTCATAGACACTGTAGGTTCATCTACAGATAAAGGTGGTAATGCTTCAACATTTTTCGGATCACAAATCGTGTCAGAAATGTTAAGTGCATCAATACCAGTAATACATACGATATCGCCCGCAGATGCAGAATCAACATCAATACGCTCTAAACCATGGTACCCCATGATTTTTAAGATACGACCGTTACGTGTATTGCCTTCTTTGTCAATTACAGTAACAGGAGTATTTAATTTTACAGAACCACGTTGAATACGACCAACACCGATAACACCTACGAAGCTGTTATAGTCAAGTGATGAAATCTGCATTTGGAATGGACCATCAACATCAACAGCTGGTGGCTCAACGATGTCTACAATCGTTTCGAACAACGGAGTCATGTCTTCTGCAAGTTCTTCAGGAGCAGGACCCGCTACACCACGTAAACCTGATGCATAAACGATTGGGAAATCAAGTTGCTCATCAGTTGCACCAAGGTTATCAAATAAATCAAATACTTGATCGATTACCCAGTCTGGACGAGCACTTGGCTTGTCAACTTTGTTGATAATCACGATTGGTTTTAAACCACGAGCAAAGGCTTTTTGAGTCACAAAGCGAGTTTGTGGCATTGGGCCTTCTTGTGAGTCAACAAGAAGTAGTACGCAGTCAACCATCGACATTACACGTTCTACTTCACCACCGAAGTCGGCGTGTCCCGGGGTATCTACGATGTTGATACGGTAAGTTGT
>NZ_JEYB01000146.1:0-2047 GCF_000582255.1 Acinetobacter sp. 1566109
GCAACGTATAGAAATGGAAAAAAGAATAGCTGAAAAAGAGGCTGCAAATTCAGATAAGAAATAGCATTAGCTGTTCAATGAATATCTCTTTGTAGTTGGCGTACGCTCGGTATGCTTGTATAACGTTTTACGATATATCCGGCTTCTGTCAGCATTTGATCGCGTAGACGGTCTTCTTCTGCTTTTTCAAGATGAGTAGGGTCATCTAACTCAATAATAGCAATTACTTCCATTTTGTCATTAAGCAAAACAAAGTCGGTAACTTTACGATTGAACTGGCTACGAACCTTATAGTCATTGCTGGTGATTAATGCGCTAAACGCCACTTGAGCTAAAACATGGCAAGCTGGGAAACTCTGTTTTAGACGTATAAACATTTGAGTTTCAAAATTAGTAATGACAGGACGAGCAAAGAATTTTTGTTTTGGGAATAAATAGGGACGTAAACAAACAACAAGAAAAATACAGGTGCTTAAGCAACCTAAAATAATAAAAAATAAGTGACTCGATTCGAACATGTGACAACATCATACAAATAAAAACCCACTCGTAATGAGTGGGTTTTTAAGAATCTTGGCTCTCCCACCTGGGCTCGAACCAGGGACCTGCGGATTAACAGTCCGTCGCTCTACCGACTGAGCTATGGGAGAATCTGCATGCGATTATAAGGAGATTTTGACAAGGGTCAAGTGAAAATCGTCATGTTTCCTTCATTTTTGTGTTGTATGCTTCTTATTTGATCAAGTTGAGTAGCGAGGATATAAATTACTTGCACTTTAAAAACTCAATTGCTAGATTCAAAAAAGAACAAGCGTTTGGAGTAATCCAAACAGTGTGGATTTAAACCAACTTGCCAGCACTAAAATGGCTAAATCGGAGATAAGTATGAAAACACTTACTGTTGCTTCTATTTTTTCTAATTTTGATTTTTATCAACGCAATTATCTTAATATTTTAAATCAACCAGAATCTTATTACACACTTGTAGAAGATGCATGGATCAATGCTTTTCCATTTAAAAAGCAGGACTTGTACTTAGGTGACTTATTACAACTCTGGTTTAGTTTAAAATGGGATGCGCATACTTCACTGAAAGTTTTAAAGTGTTCCAAGTTACTAGATCAATCTAAACCCCTCTATATTTTCCAGCTCGAAGGCGAATTATTACTAGGTAAAAATAAAGTCTTAGCTTGGTCTACTCAGCATAATGAAGTGGTCGAGCTTCAACTTAAGAATATTTGGGCACTCTATGTGATTGCACAAACTTGTGACCGTCCAGATCTTCCTGACTTAATAAAAAAGGCAGCCATTTAAAGCTGCCTTAGTTTTCATGGTCGAATGATCATGCAGGTTGCTGTTGCATACGCATAAAGTTTACCTTCTTCATCAATAATTTTACCTTCGGAAATACCTAAGTTTTTACTTAAATTAATGACTTTACCAGTGGCAATTAAAGCCTGATTTTGAGGAATAGGGCGGCACATTTTCACGTTAAGGTCGATGGTGCCATAACCTACACCTGCAGGTAACATCGTATGGACAGCACAGCCAGTCACCGAGTCTAGGACTGTTGCTGCAAAACCACCATGTACACCACCTAATGGGTTTAAGTGATTATGATCTGCTTGTGCTTTGAAAGTCACACATCCTTCAGAAATTTCAGTAGGTTGCATTGGAATAGTTTTGCTTATACTGGCAGGTGGAATGTGACCTTCAATCATGGCTTGTAAAAATTCGAGGCCTGTCATTTCCATAGGATTTTTCATTTTTTGAGTCCTTCAGTAATTAAGTTCTAAAATGGAACTTGATGTTAAATTAGGCGTTAAAATGCATATTGTCAAGTTGGCGAGTATAAGAAATATGACTATTTTATAGTTTATGAACTTGTAAAATGTGGTTGAGTAGAATATTTTATAACCCTAAAAATATAAACTTCTTGTGGAAAATAATAATGAACGGTCAGTGTCTATGCGGTGAAACAACTTTTGAAGTTGAACTAAAAAATCATGATGTACATGCTTGCCATTGTTCGATGTGTCGTAGACAA
>NZ_JEYB01000147.1:0-2047 GCF_000582255.1 Acinetobacter sp. 1566109
AAAGCCAAAACCAATAAACCTAAACGTCGACCACTGCCAGATCATCTACACACCATCCGTATTGAGCATGAACCTGCATCAACCCAATGTGCTTGTGGCTGCCAACTCCGTCGTATCGGCGAAGATGTCAGTGAAAAACTGCATTTCAGACCGGCACAGTTCTATAAGGAACAGCATGTGCGTGGTAAATGGGTCTGTGATCAGTGTGACACTCTGACTCAGCAAGCGATGCCCGCCTATGTGATTGATAAAGGCATTGCTTCACCTGAATTGCTCAGCCATGTGCTGGTATCGAAGTATGCCGATCATTTGCCGCTGTACCGTCAGCGCCTGATCTATCAGCGGGCTGGCATTGATCTGTCCAGATCCACTTTATCTGACTGGATAGGTCGCTGCGGTGTAGAACTGGAACCTCTGGCCAATGCCTTAAAAGAGGTGGTGCTGCAACAGCGGGTGCTGCATGCAGATGAAACACCGGTCACCATCATGCGGATGGGTGAGAATAATAAAAAACCGAAGAAAGGTTATGTCTGGGCCTATGCCACCACACAGTATAATCCAGTTCAGGCGGTGATCTATGACTTTCAGGATAGTCGTTCAGGCCAGCATGCTGAAGAGTTCTTGAAAGGCTGGCAGGGCTATCTAGTCTGTGATGATTACAGTGGTTATAAAGCACGTTTTAAATCAGGCCAGGTGATTGAGGTAGGGTGCATGGCCCATGCACGTCGTAAATTCCATGAACTGCATGTAACTGGGAAAAGTCAGGTTGCTGAACAGGCCTTAGTGCTGATTCAGAAACTGTATGCGATAGAAGCAGAACTCAGGAAAAAGACCGATGGTACAGCGGAAGACCGCCGCGAATACCGACAACAGCATAGTCAACCAGTGATGCAACAACTATATGAATGGCTCAACCAACATCATCTGACAGTGCCATCGAGTTCTCCCACCGCCAAGGCTATCAATTACACTCTGAAGCGTTGGCCAGCCTTAAGCCGCTATCTGGATGATGGCAATCTACCGATATGCAACAATTGGGTAGAGAATCAGATGCGTCCCTGGGCGTTGGGACGCAAGAACTGGCTGTTTGCAAGTTCGCTGCGCAGTGGTCAGCGAGCGGCAAACATCATGACTTTAATCCAGTCAGCAAAGCTGAATGGCTTGGATCCGTATGCCTATTTAAGTGATGTGCTGAAAAGGTTACCGACACACAAAGTGACCCAAATTGAAGAATTGCTGCCGCACTGCTGGAAACCTAAATCGAATTAAAAAATAGGTATGGGATTCAGCGGACGCTTACCAATTAGGGGCGCTTTGCATTTCAAATCTTTGTGCAACAAAGCCCTTAAAAACAAGAAAAAGAGGATTGATAAAATGATGATAAAAAATAAAAAAGCGCCTGATGGCGCTTTCCTTTAATCATATTTATGGCGTCAGAATTACTTTACGACAGTCTTCTTCTTTTTTATCAAAAATACGGTAACCTTCCGCAGCATCTTCCAGTTTCATGCGATGGGTAATAATCAGATCTGGAGACAGATCTCCATTTTCGATATGTTCTAGCAACTGCGGCAAGTAATTATGCACATGAGTTTGTCCCATTTTAAAGGTTAAACCTTTGTCAAAGGCATCACCAAACAGGAAGCCGTGAATTGGACCGGCATAAACTCCAGGTACACTCACCACACCGCCGCGGCGGACCGCTGCAATACATTGTCTTAACGCTGAACCACTCGAACCTTCTAATTTCAGGTTAGTCATTACAGTTTCCAGCATGCTGCCTTTGGCTTCAAAACCGACCGCATCAATGACGGCATCGACTCCACGATAACCCGTGGTATTTTGAATGATAAATTCAGCGGCATCGACTTCATCAAAATTGACCGGAATCACCCCATAGGTTTGATGTGCGAAACTCAGACGATAAGGATGGTGATCGACCATAAAAATCTGCTCGGCACCGAGCATCCGCGCACAGGCAGCAGCCAGCAGACCGACTGGGCCAGCACCATAAATCGCCACACTGGAACCTCGACCAACTTGGGCA
>NZ_JEYB01000148.1:0-2047 GCF_000582255.1 Acinetobacter sp. 1566109
GAAAAACTGAGTAATGATCTGAAGATTAAAAAATTTTACTTTTAAGATTAAATTATTAATACCGCCTATTTAATTTTATTTCAGATAATTAAAATTTAATTTATACATTATTATAATAAACTATAAATAATTTTATTTAAAAATAATAAACTTACTCATTATTTTAAATTCATAGATTAACTTTTTAAAATAAAAAATTTAAAACACATGTTATAAAATACTTAAATAAATATCATATAACTATTTATTTTATAATACTCTATATTCTTTATATATCTTTTTACAAAAGTCCCAGCATTACTGCTCGAATAGCTGCTGAAATTTTATTATTTACATTTAATTTTTGCATCGAGTTACAAAGATGAAAATTTACAGTTCTTTCAGTAACCCCAATAATCTGGGCAATCTCTGCTGAGGTTTTACCCTCTGCTGTCCAACGTAAAGCTTCTTTTTCTCGGTTCGTTAAATAAAGGTTGAACTGAGAGAACTCTACATCATTGACAATTTTAGCAATGCTGGAATGCACTGTTTGAGTCAACCAATACATATTTGTATATTGTGCTTTTTGCTCTTTTTCTGATAATTGATCGGTGGATCTTGCTAGTGTTAACATCCCTCTCGTCCCAATAAAATCACGACTTGACTGAGCCCAACCGACATTTAAACCATAAGAACGCGCCTCTTCCCAGAAATCTTTTTCTTCTTGTGTTTTTGCATTTTGACTCGACCAGACAAGAGGTTGAAGTGATACCATACAATGCTGCACAGTAGGGTCTACCTTCACGTAACGTTGTTCTATATAGAGCTTTTGCCATGCCTGAGGATAATTATTCAACATAATTGTTTTTGGTTCAGCAATAGATAGCGGTGACTGCATACCATAAGCACAATAATCAAATCCAAGCTTTGACGCTGTAGATTTGACTACTTCAAACAATTCATCTTCATTTTTTACGACCAAAAATGCTGATAATAAATCCTCTTGCCAACTTTCCATTTGCTCTCATTAGGCTCCATTCAGAAATTATTTTTTGTTCAGTTATCTCTTGTGAATCCAAATAATTAAATTGAAGCGTAGGGCTATTTTTTTACCTTTATTTCAATAGAACTCTACAAAAATCTAAAAGATTATGAGGCTGTTAAAATATTTCCACTACTTCATCTTCTTTTATTACTTTCTCAATTGCAGATTTTGAACTCATCATCCAATTAACAACACTTTTAAGCCCAAATGGTTGTAAATTATTCAGATAAACTAAATTTCTGAAAGCCTTTAAGGTTGTTATATTCAATATACAGATTATGCTTGAAAAAATTAAATTTTACAGGATGCATTTTATTCCAAAAAACATAGTTTTTAAAATAAAAAAACAATGCTCATTATTTAATCTTAAAATTATATTTTATTAATTTAATTAAATAATACATTTCAACAATGATCCAAGAAATATAATTTTACCAATCATTATATATACAAACTAAAAAAATAAATAATTATTTAGCAAATCAAATAATTACATGGTGGCTTATTTTAGTTAAAACTATTGTTTTAATAACAAGTATAAAAGCCACCTAAAAAAGCTAAAAAAAGTAAGTCAATTGAGCATTGTCAAAAGCATTTTTTATATTATAACTACAAGATAATCATTTTTTACTTTAGCCAACCTTAATACTTGAATAATCTTCCAATAAGAATAGCTTAACGATATAGGGCATCAAATTATATTTAACCTGTTAAACATAACAGTATTTAATTGGCAATAATTTATGGTATTTATCAAAAGATTTCTATTTCAGGGTACTTGAACAGGTAGCATGGCCAACATTACCCCTCATTTTTCAATTTCGACAGATGGTTTTATTCGTATGAATGAGAACCAACTCATGAATTACCCTTTTCAACACGTTGTATCTATCGTTGAATCAGCCCAAATTGAAGAATCTCAAATTGTTTATTATGGTTTTACTGAATGGGCGACATTAAAAACTCCTGCTTTAAGTACAGGATGGGACTGGGAATTCGTTGAACAAAACGGTTTTGTTACTT
>NZ_JEYB01000149.1:0-2047 GCF_000582255.1 Acinetobacter sp. 1566109
ATATTTTTACCTTATTATCAATTACCAATTCCAAAAGTTATATATTTAAAAAAAATACTCTATGAGTAATTTAATTTCTCAGACTATAACTACTAACGCAACAACTAACTTTAAATATCTTCCCTACTTAATTTTCTAATGAAGTTAATAAATATTTTATTATAAGTTAGCTTAAGTACAACATTATAAATAAAAAGCTAAGCCCCGATTAGTGTGGCTTAGCTTTGAAAAATAATTTTAATTAAAAAATTACTTATTTGATGTCTGCAAATTCAGAAACAGGTTTGTTCACTTCAACTTTTGTGCCACCGAATTTTTCATTCACGAATTTTTGTACTTTAGGTAAGTGGTAAAGTTCACCAAGTTTCGTATAGATTGGATCATTTTTGTTTGCTTCAGCTACACCCAATAAATTGACATAAAGTTTAGTAGACTGATCAATTGGCTCACGGAAGATAGAATCTTTCATTACATTGAGGCCACCTTCAAGTGCCAATGTATTACCAAGTACAATTGCATCTACATCGTTTTTAACACGAACTGCTGTAGTCATTTGAATTGGTTTTAATTGTAAATTTTTAGGGTTTTCAGCAATGTCGTTCGTAGTCCCTTTTACAGGGTCAAAGTTCGGTTTAAGTTTAATCAGTTTAGCAGACTGTAATAATGTTAATGCACGAGCTTCATTGGCAGTATCATTTGGAATAGCAATGGTAGCGCCTTGTGGGAACTCATCAACAGTTTTAATTTTATTTGCATAAATACCCATTGGTTCCAAGTAAGTTGTTGCAACAGCAGCAACTTTAGCTTTATTTGAAGCATTGTATGCTGCCAAATAGTTGAATGACTGGAACGCATTTACATCTTGCTCACCATTTGCGACAGATGTATTGAGCACAACATAGTCAGTTAAGTTAGTCACTTCGAGTTTAATACCAGCTTCTTTAGTCTCAGGAAGCGTTGCAACGTATTTCCATACGTCAGTATCTGAACCTGTTGAAACCAGTTTAATTGTTCGAACTGACTCACCTTTGTCTTTAGCTGGTGCAGTATTTTCAGTTTGTGCAGGTTGTTTATTACATGCTGTCAGTGTGAGTACAGATGCGCTGAACAGTACACTAAATAATTTTTTCATAGATACATCCTAAAATAGGAAACGCCTAACCCACAAAAGAGTGAGGCATTCCCAACCATTGGGTCGAAATGCAAAATTTGGCTGGAAATAATTTCCAGATATAGGGTTTAGAAGCCTGAATTCAGCATTATTCTTTCCGTGAACTTGCTCGCTAAACAATAGAATTATGTTTTGAAACAGCCTCTAAATATGGGATCATCATATATCAACAAGTGAATATTCTACAAATAACTTGTTCAATTCTGATATATAGTCATGCTCACAGCAACATATTGAAAACATAAACATTTCTCAAATACAACATACATATTTGATTTATATGAAATTTTTAGGATTTATTAGCAATATTTAAGCTAAATAGAGTTGTAATTTTTATTTTAGGCATAAAAAAAGCCCCTGCTATTAACAGGTGCTTTTCGAATTTGGCGGAAGCGGTGAGATTCGAACTCACGGAGGACTCACACCCTCGTCGGTTTTCAAGACCGGTGCATTAAACCGCTCTGCCACGCTTCCATGTGCGTAAGAATACAAAGCTTATTCATTTTATTCAAGAAAAATATCATCGCTTTGTGTTCAAGTGCATATTGTTTCATCAATTTTACAGTTGAGCGGCTAATTCTGCTCCTTCTTTGATCGCACGCTTCGCATCTAGCTCTGCTGCAAGCTTTGCACCACCAATAATATGGTAGTTCGCTATAGTCGACTCACCTTCTTTTGGCATCAAGTCTTTTACAGACTCTTGACCTGCACACACCACAACAGTGTCTACACGTAAAAGCTGGTCTTGACCGTTATGTTCAATCCACAGCCCTTCATCGGTAACTGCTTTATATTGCACGCCGCGCAGCATGCGTACGCCATGCTTTTTAAGCTGGGCACGATGTACCCAACCCGAGGTCTTACCAAGACCAATAC
>NZ_JEYB01000150.1:0-2027 GCF_000582255.1 Acinetobacter sp. 1566109
ATAAAAATACTAAAGCTTCTTTTTCACTTTCTAAAATTTTCGGACCCGGTACGCCTAAGACTTTTATGGCTATGCCGCGAGCATCTTTTTCAATGTCTGCTTGAGATGCATCGTTAGATGCATTCGAAAATCGAATCCAGGCTTGATAGCTCTTATCAGGAACAAATATACCTTTTGCAAGTTGAGTTGGAATATTTTTAAGTACATGGAACTCGGCACGCACACATCCATGTGCTTTAGGATGTGCATCTCTTAAGGCTTTACCAGGTGCATACTCTTTACGTATTGATTCTTCAATAACGGTAGAGATTTCTTGAGCCAGTTTTTTTTCATTTGGTTGGAGCTTTTCATTTAAATATTCATCAGGGATTGGATAATTAGTTGTATAGGTAGGAGTAGAAATAGCAGAAGCTTTAGTATTTTTATAAAATATTGGATCACTACAGCCACTTAATAATGAAAGAACTGGAATAAAAATAACGAGTAGTCTAAAGTGGCTTAAATGAGAAAAGTTTGGCATTCATTGCTCCTTATTGCAAAGTCCACTTTAGAATTAAAATAATATATTAGCTTTACATTATTTTAATGATTCCAACCATTATCTACTGTTAATAGATTAGACTAAATTGTTACTTATCTGAACAATATAAATAAAATTATTATTTAATATAAAGCTTCTTAAAACCATTAAGAGCAATATGACATGATAAATAATTCAGAAAATGTACAAAATAATTCGACTGTTTCACCTCAACCCATTACTCAAAATATACTTATTGATCGGTTCAACCCAGCTTATTGGAGAATAGATGGTCCACAAACCATGTCTTTTGCGATTACCAATTATGGCAACGGTTTTGAGGCGTCTTTCCGCTCACGCATGACTACAGACTTGGCTGGTATTAGTTGGGACTCTTACGACTCTAAAGACCATAAATTTTTAGCTTATGAAACTAAAGATAGCTATTCAGGTGTGGTATGGGACTTTGATATTGAACTATCACCATCTATGCCAGTTCTAAATAATGAGTCGCTAACTCCAACTTTAACGGTTTATTATAACGACAATGGAGTAGATAAAATTGCGTATATTGTCTTGTTCAACTATGCAAATACTCCATCTTCAAGATCTGCCCATATTCATATCAACTGGGATACAGTCAAAGCAGGTTTCTCCGCTACAGATAGTTTTCCAGTTACCAATATTCAGCAAATCACATTTTCGGCTTTTACAAGTAGTTATAACCCACACTCATCATTGCCCTTAAGTCAGGCTGAAGATGGTTATATTCGCATTACTAATTCAGTCGTGACAGGTGCAAATGCAAAATTAAATCTAAGCCGAGTGGTTGTACCACAGCATAACTATGGCTTATGTACCAGCTATGACGATCATTACGACCTGAACCCGCAGCGTATAGTAGATAACATGGCTGCTTTGGGTTATCACGGTTTCATTAATCATTACTGTGGTATGTCACATTATCCTGAAATAATCTGGAGAAGTGATATTAATAGATTCCAGATTCCAGACACCTTAGTGACTGGACAAGATGTTGTTAACCCATGTACCCGTAAATGGCATGAGAAATATGCCCAAGCTCTGCATAATGCAAATATGCAACCCGTTTTTGGGGTAAGTTTTGAAATGTACTCGCTAGGCGCAAATGAATTTTGGGCACAGCGAGACTGGAATAGTAATTTGGGTAAAACAGGCTACCAGCCACCAAGTTATTTCTTCAGTTTAAGTGATCAAAATGCTTTGGCATATTTACATAAAGTTTTTATTGAGTTTGCAGATACCATGGTGACAGGTGGGTGTGATGTCAACATGCAAATTGGTGAGCCTTGGTGGTGGTATAACACAGATACGAACTTACCATGTGTCTATGACTATCCAACCAAGTTAGCTTTTAATGCAGATACAGGTTTATATGCACCAGACTTAGGAACAATTTATGAGGCGATGAATAAAACAGGAACGCCGTATGATGAATTTAAAACATGGTTAAGAAATAAGTTAGGGC
>NZ_JEYB01000151.1:0-1959 GCF_000582255.1 Acinetobacter sp. 1566109
TAAGGACTGCTACACGTGCATGGATCTCATTCACTTGGCTATCAAAACTCCTTGCACTGAGTTTATCTCCTAATAATTTGATGCAATGCATCTTAGTTTCAACCAAACTTCGACGATGATAGCCTGACCATTTTTTCCATAGTGTCCTGCCTAAACGTTTAATTGTTCTAAGTAATTCATTTCGCTCTAGCGAGCTACTCTTTGTATCTTTCCATTGTTTCGCATTTTTTCTAGGTGGAATCACCGCATGCCCTTGCCGATCTGCAATGACCTGACGGCATTGCTTGGTGTCATAAGCTCCATCGGTATAAACTGAACCGTACCGGGTTTGTCGGAGACTTTTTTATTTTTGTCGGAGACTTTTTTATTTAAGTTAAGCCACCTGACCTAACGGGTTAATCTTATCATAGTACATTGCTTCAAACTCAAAAGGCGACACATAACCCAGTGCACTGTGTACACGCTTTTTATTGAACCAATCTACCCAGTTTAGTGTCGCAAGTTGTACATCTGCTAAACCTTGCCAATCTGCTTTTAAATATGTTTAGTCCCGGCATTTGATGGATCGGATCAATTTTAAAAAGTTCAGGTTCATCTGTCCACTGTTTGCAGATGAATTCGTAGGGAGTCAGGCCCCTGAGTGTTTTGAGTCTGCGGCCGAAGTTGTATGCAGCAATAAAATCAGCAAGGTGAATGCATAGCTGAGTGTGATCGTCGTAATGGAACCGTTTGACAGTAGCTTCTTTAATCGTTCGGTTCATCCTCTCGACCTGTCCATTGGTCCATGGATGCTTAACCTTGGTAAGACGATGTTCAATGCCACATTCAGTACAAACCCGATCAAAGATGTGCTCAGAGGCGTAGCGATCACAGGTGCGGTTCGTGAACTGGATGCCGTTATCTGTTAGCACCGTATGGATTCTATAGGGCACAGCCTTAACCAGATTGCGCATGAACTCCGCGGCTGCCATCTTACTGGCTTTAGTATGCAATTCAGTGAACGCAAACTTGGAAGTGCGATCAATGGCAACGAAGAGATAAAGCTTACCCTGTGCTGTTTGCATCTCAGCGATGTCGATATGAAAGTAACCAATGGGGTAGCTCTTGAAGCGCTTCCTGACAGGGCGATCACCTTGTACCTCAGGCAGTCGTGAAATACCATGCCGCTGTAAGCAGCGGTGTAACGACGAGCGTGTCAGATAAGGAATACTCGGCTGCAATGCATAAAGGCAATCGTCTAGCGGCAACAAAGTGCGTTTTCGAAAAGCAACAATTGCCGCCTCATCTTCAGGCGATAACACGCTTGAGCGAGAATTCTTTGGGCCGGTTGTAAGATCATCTACTGAAGTACGTTTCTTCCATTTTGCGACGGTCTTTTGATTGATGCCGTAACGCTTGGCTAGCGTTCTTAAGCTCTCTTGACTATTTTGTATTGCTCGACGCACTGCCTGTGTCGTTGTGGCGCTGCTGTGTAGAACTTGTCCCATAGTGCTTCCTTCCATTTATCTGAGAATATTGCACCATTAAAATCTGGGACTAAACACCTAGATGTTTTTGCATAGACCCAAGTGTTAAATCATCATTACGATTCTTGCGTACCATACCATGGGCACGTGAAAAAGTAGAAAGCTTATATTTGTACGTCTTACGCCAAAAGGCCAAACAGAAACCGTAGCCTCAGGCAACACCCCTCTCATCATAAAATTATACCAGTCAGTAAAATACCTTTAGATTAAGCATATGTATGTTGGTTATTATTGTTGATTATCACAATAAATTAGTGACCAAAAATAAAAGTACCCCACCCCATCTTAAATTACGTCACACAAAATAAAAACTCTATATAACTGTTATATATAGAGTTTATTAACGTACCAATTGTGTTATTTAGTGTATTTTATGTCGGTGACTCTTGCCAAGGTTGGGGTCGCGAGTTCGAGTCTCGTTTCCCGCTCCAAA
>NZ_JEYB01000152.1:0-1959 GCF_000582255.1 Acinetobacter sp. 1566109
TGGTGTAAATAGGTGACTTTTTGGTGTTGTATAGGTGACTTTTTGGTGTTGTATAGGTGACTTTTTGGTGTTGTATAGGTGACTTTTTGGTGTTGTATATCCCTTGTATACACTATAAATAAAGGCTTACAGCATGTCTAAAAGCATTTAAAAACTTTAAAAATAATTAAAAGCCCAGTGCATGAAAAATTGCCCTTGGTTTTCGCTACGCTCAAACTCTATTGAATCTCGCTTTCGCTCGATTCGTGGGGCAATTTTTTGGATCATCCAGTTGTGACTTTAAGAAAAAGCAAAGCAACTCGGAATTCGCTACGCTCATAAAGCTTTTTTACTCGCTTCGCTCGGTCTAGAAGCATTTTCAAGCAGTTCGCGCCCTTCGGGACGCTCTAATCTGACCGTAATTAATGGATAGGAAGCTTGTAATCAAGGAAAAAACCAGCCGAAATTTTGATGTATTCAGTTCGCTCAATAATTGAGGTTGGGTGAAGTAATTCATATAAAATCCGATGTAGAAGAAGAGGCTTGATATGAATAATTAAACACATAAAAATATGTGTTGTAAACATATTTTTATGTGTTTTTTAGCATTTTATGTAAAAAATAGCCTATGTTATACTTGCACTTTATCATTTGCTAAATTTGAACCTCATGCCTTACGAAGAATTCCATAGACTTATCGGTAAAGCAGGTCTTTCAATTAAAGAATTTGCTGAACTACTTGGAATGAGACCTAACTCGATTACGAATTATAATAAAGTTGGATTTGTACCCTCTCATTTGGCTGTGATTGTATCGCTCATATCAACGATGAAGGATGAAGGTTTTGATTTTTATCCGATCTTAGAAAAAGTACAGGCGTATGAGAAAGCACGTATAGAAAGTCAGTCTAAATAGAAAAGACTAAGCTGGATTCTTTGGACTATTGTTGATCAGAGAGTACTACAATCAAATGGGAGCTTATAGCCCCCATTTTTGATTTCGTATAAGAAATTTCATGTTAAATATTAATTTTCATATCTAAAATAAAATATTTATGTATATGATTTATATAAATTATATTTTTTGTTACAAATGTGATGATACCTAGAGTCTCCTAAAAACCGTTAATGTAATTACAATAGTACCTATTTTTAAGTAAGTAATTGATTTATATTGAATATATGTGTTAACTTAAGGTTTGAGTTCATCTGAGAAAAGAATAATGGAAAGAAATCTAAATTTAGCAAATTCAATTTTCGAAGGCTTTAATGATAAAAACGGATTAATGATTTGTGGCTATGAATGGGGATGGTCAAAAGAAGATCAAAAACTGGATGAAAGCGATAGCCGTCCCACAGTAGATATGAGCATTGAATGTACATTTAGTAATAAATCCCTAAGGTATGGTCCTTCTTCCAATACTTGGCCTTATGATAAAAATATCAAAAAATGGTTTAATTTTTGGGGACACCCATTAAACGATGAAAATTTAGGTTCAGACTTTGATAAATGTATTATTCAAACTAATTGGGCCTATACGAGTAATGCAGATATAGAAAGCTATAATCGTTTCTTAGAAAAAGAAGCAGTTGATAATTTTATTCATCATATTGAAGTTTTGAGACCCAAAGTAATTTTATTTATGGGTAGTAAGCTTATTAATTTTCTGAGAAATATAGATGTTTGGGATAGGTTTACTGCTATTGTTGGTCCAGAAATAGAACCCTTAAAAATGGTACAAAAAACAGATTTTGATGGTACTCGATTTAAAGTTTACTTTGATAATTTTGAACAATGCCAAGTTGTGTGCTTACCACATCCATCTAGTAGTAGAGGTCTATCTGATGAATATATCAAATTATTTGAACCAGAATTAGGAACAATCATTACTGAATATAAGAAACAAAAGGGTATTCTATAAAACTAATTATGAAAAAAGTCCATCTCATCCAAGCAGATATATTTCTCAGAAAATTAATA
>NZ_JEYB01000153.1:0-1947 GCF_000582255.1 Acinetobacter sp. 1566109
ATTTTTCCAGAAATCCATCATTAACAGCAGTGCCGCACCAATTTGTTCTGCTGTCATTCGTGCAAATTTCGCCTGTAGGTCGCCAATATAGAGTGGCATCCAAATTGAAATATCTTTATTCATATGTTGACCTTTTTATAGGTATAAAGGGGCTAAGGTCATCGATTTGATGACCTTTTATGTTTGTTTTATGAGTGAGCGAGACTCATCAAGCGGAGACGGGCCTGTTGAGCCAAGTCATCGTAATGAGCTTGTCCTTCATCCAGCATTCGCTGTAACCAGAGTCTCAATGCTTGGTGGTCATCGAAGCATTTATTGATTTCCAGCAAAAAGGCCAGATTGTGCAGTTTGGGAATGTGAAACTCATGAATGAGTTCACGAGCGACCAAATCTGCTTCAGGGCTGACCACCACACCACCAAAGAAAGCTTTACTGTTCATGTGCAAGCTCCTCTGTATTTAGTTTTTCCAGCATGGCTTCAAATGCACTGCCATCGCGGCGCGTAACATTGGGGATGTAACGGCTATAGACTCGGAATAGCATTTCAGTCGTTGAATGTCCCAATTGACGTGCGATCCATTCCGGATTCTCTCCCGCCGACAGCCAGAGTGTTGCTGCGGTATGACGTGTTTGATAGGCTCTTCTAGGCTTCAATCCTAGAAAGCGCAGGATAGGGTGCCAGACACGTTTATTAACTAAACGGTAGTCTAGAGGACCACCATCACGGTTGCAGAAGACGAAGTCCGATTTTCCGTTGTTGAGGCTTTTCTGTTGCAGAAAGGCCTGATAAACCCGATCACTCATTTGGATGGTACGGTCAGAACCATAAGTTTTGGTTCCACCAAGAACACCATTCACTAACGCTTCACGGATATGGATCTCACGACGTTGCAAGTCGATATTTTTCCATTGCAATCCATCGATCTCACTGGTGCGCATACCCGTAAAAAAGCGGATGGTGTAATAGGGGCGGAAGTCTTCACGCACTGTGGTAAGAATTTTATGCACCTCTTCCAGAGAAAAAGGTGTGACTTCAATCTTACCTTCCTTCAGATTGTTAATATTTTTATAAGGCGACTCAAACTCGTATCGTTCAGCCGCATCATTGAGTATCATACGTAAAGGCGTCATGATTTGATTAATCCGCGATGCTTTCAGACTTGTTTGATCTTTTCCGTGTGTCACTTTGGCGAGGGAAGCACGGAAGTTCAGCAAGTCTGACTTCTTGATTTTCGAGAGAACTTGATTACCAAAAGCAGGAATCAAATAGTTTTTGATCACAATTAAAACCTTTTGCTGATATGAGGTTCTCCATTCAACTTGTTTCTGCTTAAACCACAATTCAGTAAACTCTTTAAAAAGAGGAACTTTGGTCTGTACAGCAATTTGCTGACTTCTTTTTTCCTTAAACTCCTCAACACGTTTACTTTTTGGAAAGTACTTTTCGTATTCAAAAGTGCCCAGTGTGATTTCTGCCTCAAGCTGTTCGAGACGTTTTTTCAAAATGCGACGGTTATAGGCATTGTCTTCAAGATTGGTTGTTTCTCTGCAACGAATGCCCATGTAGCGAAAGTCGGCAATCAGTTTGCCACTTCGTTCCCGGATGGTAGCCATCAGTTAAACCTCCTAAGCCTTATTGCAAGGCATCCATGCTTAAACCGGTGAATTTAAGCATTTCAGTTTCAATGCGTTCCCAAACAAAAAGAATTTTTCGACCACCAAAAGGACGGATGTAGTGAACACCTTCAATAAAGACACTGTCCTTCAGTTGGTTGCGGATAGTACGAGCGTCGTACTGGATTTTTTCAGCCAGTTGCTGGGCTGTGAGATAGGTATATGACATAATAGAGCCTCATATTTTTTACTAGGTAACTAGGAAAAATTATTCCTAAGACATAAATTATCATATTTTTATGTTGTTGCAAGTACTTTTTATGATTTAACTAG
>NZ_JEYB01000154.1:0-1943 GCF_000582255.1 Acinetobacter sp. 1566109
ACAAGAAGCAGAATGTTGTAAGTGACAATAAACTTAGAATAGTAATCTCGGAAGAACAAAAAATACTAATTTTATTATGATCTAAAAGGATATTAACTATAATTAGAAATCCTGTAATCACAGTAGATACTGTCGTAAATAACTTAGATACTTTGTCATCTAATTTATAAAATCGATCTCGCTCTCTTTCTAGTACTTTCTGTAGATACTCAAGAATTACCTTATGATTACGATCATCAGAGTCATTCATACTCAATCCCCTTTATTTCAAATAACAAAATTTATTTAATTTAAATTTTAACAATAAAAAATCCCGACATCATGTCGGGATTTTTCGGTGTGGAGCGCCTAGGTAGGGCTGACTACCTGATGGTCATGGTGCCTGACTGATTATTATTGTTATTATTGTTGTTTTAAGTCATTGAACATCCTGTTCATATAGATTGATCATAAGGACTTCATCGGGGGATAGATACAGACAATTTCGTAAAACGCTGTAAGCCAAAACGTACAAAAAATAATCAAAATTTATCCCAATGGTTATCCGCATAAATTGTGGATTCTTTTGGGTAAAAAAGGCTTAAAAACTCTATGGAATTGCTATTTTTGATCATTATTTAACCAATTTTATTGGCAAGAAGTATCAAACTTGCTCAAAAAAAATCCGCTTTGGAAACAAAGCGGATTTTTGCGGTAGTTTCGGGTTATGTAAAATAGCTAAGTACATGATTTTATTTAACTTATAAAAGACGATTTCGGATAACGCCCATTATGTTAATTGTAGGAAAACTTAATTTTATTACCTTATTGAGACATATCTTTGATTTGACGTTTATGTCTATACATTTGCTTATCTGCTTCAACTACTGTTTGTTGTAAATCCGTCCCTGGTTGACGTGCTGCAACACCAATAGCAGCATTAATTCCAGCCTGTTTTAAGGATTCTGAAATTCGATTTGCTAGTTTTTGAGTATTTTCTAAGTTAGTTTCAATATTTAAAATACCAAACTCATCTCCTCCTAAACGTGCAACTAAATCATTAGAGCGCACAGTTCTTTTGATAATTTGGACTGTTTCTTGAATCATCTGATCACCTTTTAAATGACCAAATTTATCATTTATATATTTTAAATCATTTAAATCTATGACAATAATTGTTGTTGAGTGTCCGTAAATTTTACACCGACTTTCTTCTAAATCTAAAAATTTATCCCAAGCACGACGATTGAAAGCTCCTGTTAAGTGATCTGTTAGCGACTCCATTTCAAGTTTTTCGCTAATTCTTTTTTGTTCATTTATTTTAATTTCGTTCTGTAAAATTCGACTGAGTAATAAACTAAATAATTCTAATAAATCACTATATTGTTCTATACTTTTAGGCTGTACTGATGGATCAATAGCACATAATGTACCGAAAACAGAGCCATCTTCATTCAATAAAGGTTGACCTATATATGCATTTATATCCACTACCTTATTAATTCCAGCCTCTTCATATAATGGAATTTTTTTTGAATCATGTGCTATACGTGGCCCTTTGCCTAGTACCATCTTAGAACAATATGAATCAGCCCAATTAAAAACTTGTCCTGCTTTTACTCCATATCCACTGTCTTTAGCTTGAAGAACTATCCAATCATTACCTTCTGTACAAGTAATCATCCATAAATTAAAAACTAAGTGATTATGTAAATACTCTAAAATGGCTTTACCAGCATCTTCAAAATCTCTAAAGTTTTCATAAAAAAGACTCATAACTACTCACTATCAATACTTTAAAAATTTATACAACTTTATTTAAACTATTGTATTTAAAGATTAATTTAAAAATTTCATAGATATAATATATCGTAAAATTTATTTTTCTTAATATTTTTTACGATATATTCTTAAACGACTCTATATAGAAAATATAACTTTTTAGTTAACAACGTAAGCGTCCG
>NZ_JEYB01000155.1:0-1927 GCF_000582255.1 Acinetobacter sp. 1566109
GACATTTTGCAAAAAGATCCGCAAGAAATGCGAGCAATGATGCAAGACCGTTTAAGTCATGTAAAAGCATAAAAGGAATAAAGATGCGAGATCAGGGGCGATTAGTCGAATGGTTCGACGAAAAAGGTTATGGCTTTATTCAGCCAGATGATGCTGAAAAAGAGCGAGTCTTTTTGCATATCAAAGATTTTGCACGCCCCGGACCTCGGCCAATTATTGGTTGTGCACTAGAGTATTTGGTCATTTTAGATGAGCGAGGTCGCTTCCGTGCCCAGCAAGTCACTTATTTAAAGGCATCACAAACGCGTAAAGCTTCAAAGTCAGCAAAAACAGAATCTTCATTTCAGGCAAAACCATGGTCTGCCATGCAAATGGGCATCGTATTTTATTTTGTTCTAATGGGCATTATGAGTTTTATCCATGTTCTGCCAGCTTATACCTTATTGTTTATCTTAATGACGAATGTCTTAAGTTATTGGCTATATTCACAAGATAAAGAAGCCGCACAACTAGGCAATCGCCGTATTCCTGAACAGACTTTACATATTGTGAGTTTTTTAGGCGGTTGGCCAGCTGCATGGTGGGCACAACAAAAACTGAGACATAAAACACAAAAACAACCATTTCGTAAGATTTATTTTTGTACCATATTCCTTCATTTACTTTTGATTTTGTGGCTAATTTCTCCTTTAAACGTTTTGCGGGGATCATAAAAGTAAATTGTTTTATTAAACTTGAGAGGTATAAAAATGAATAGTTCTATCGACCAAGATCCAAATCGTACTTTAACACTTATTTTGTATGTACTTTATATTGTTGCCATTTTTACGGGCGGCTTACTTGCGATTATTGCTTTAATTATTAACTACGTAAAACGTTCCGATGTTCAAGGTTCAATTTTTGCGAGTCACTTTACTTGGCAAATCAGAACATTCTGGTGGTATCTCGCTTGGAATATTATTGCCTTTTTACCGTTTATTTTCTTGTTTTTTACAGGTGAAAATACCGATTTATTTGCAGGTGTTGCGATCTCATCGACCGTATTCTGTGTGGGCGTGATTACAGCGGCATGGATCTGGATCGTATATCGTGCAATTCGCGGTCTGATTGCGTTAAATGATAACCGCCCGATGTACCAACCTTAATAAATAAAAAAGAGAGCGTTAAGCTCTCTTTTTTATTCTCGAATTCTTTTAGTTTTTTTAATGGGTAACTTAAGTTTTAACTCACTGACTAAAACACCTAACACCACTAAAGCACCGCCAAAAAGGGCAATCAGTGGTAAACGCTCACCTGCGATTCGGCCAATAACCCCAGCCCAAACAGGTTCTCCTGCATAAATAATCGCAGCACGTGAAGGATCGACCATACGCTGAGCCCAGTTCATCACAAATTGAATCAGTGCACTTGCTAAACCTAATGTAACAGCTGTAAGTACAAGCGGCCATGAAAATGCTGGAATCGTTTGCTCGCCCACCACAGGCATAACGGCAAACGAAAGTAGAGATGCGACAGCAAGTTGAATAATGGTCACACGACGCAAATTTACCTTTCCAGCAAAATAACTAATAAAAATAATTTCTAAAGCAATCGCAACTGAGCCAAGTACTGTTAAAAGCTGCCCAAAACTTAATGAAATTTGCTCAAAACCATTCACTGTCAATAAAACAAGACCAGCAAAAGCCAAAGCTGCTCCCACCCAAGTCATGACATGTGGCGTCTTTCTAAAGATGAGCCACATTAAAATAGGAACAAGTGGAACATAAAGCGCCGTTAAGAAAGCTGACTCACTACTCGGAATGGTTTGCAGGCCAATTGTTTGAGTTCCATAGCCGCCCACAATGACTAGACCAATCACACTACCAGCACCTAAGTCTTTTAACGTAACGCCTTTCATGCTTTTGAAATTATTTTTATTAGTTATTTT
>NZ_JEYB01000156.1:0-1923 GCF_000582255.1 Acinetobacter sp. 1566109
GTAAATCGGTTGACCATTGTAGGAAAAACGAGTGGTGCCATCTGGCATTACGCCTCTACCTTGAGTTTCTCGAACGGAAATACACAAGTTCGATTTTCCAGATTTACAGAATAGGCACTCGCCACATTCAGCGGTGTAAAGTGGAATTACATGATCACCTGGTTTGACGCTAGTCACGCCTTCACCAACCTCAACTACGACACCAGCACCTTCATGCCCGAGAATAGCCGGAAAAACGCCTTCAGGATCATCGCCAGATAAAGTAAATGCGTCTGTATGACACACACCGGTATGGGAAATCTTGATTAATACTTCACCTTTCTTCGGTGGTGCAACATCAACTTCAACAATTTGAAGAGGTTGACCAGGACCAAACGCAACGGCAGCACGTGACTTCATGGAATAATTCCTTATACAGATCTATTTTAAATATGATTTTAGAATCTTGGCGATTTCAGCCAATTCTTCTTTTCGTTGTTGTTCTGTGGTTTCACCTGATACTAAAGTGTCCTTTAAATGAACCTCTAACATCTCATTCATTAGACCATTAATAGCACCACGCACAGAGCATATTTGTTGCAGAATCGCACCACATTCCACATTGTCTTCTAGCGCTTTTTCAATCGCTTGTGTCTGACCTTTGATCTTTCTGACGCGTAGAAGAATCTTTTTTTTGTCTTCGACCTGATTAGGCATCAGACCTCCTTATTTGCTAGCATTGATACTATAGTACCCCATAGTATAAAAAAGAACAATATTTTTTATAAACCTTAAAAATTTAGGTAGTGTTTCAAAAAGTATGCTGAGATTAAATGAAGTCACTATTGGCTCTGCAATTGGATGCTATAATTAACTTTCCGAATCTTTACAATAGCTTATAAAATTAAACTTCTAACATACTCCCCCCACTTTCAACTAACTCTTTACGAAACATGTTTCTCAGGGATTTTAAAAGCAAAAGCTCTTAGGCGACTTCCTCACGGATTTAGGCATGCTTTCTGCTTCACAAAGCGACCTTTACCGCATCTTTCCTCCACAGACAAAGTGGTATGTCCTACCGCTAGAATATTGCGAGAAGCATTAATATCCGTATTCTTGCTAAAGCCACACTCAATACTGAACTAACACATCTAATCCGATACCTTATTTTGCAATTATTTCCCTCAATACCTATAGTGAAAAACTTACCAATACTTTGCTGACAGTCTTTAAATGCAGTGATAAAACTATCCCATTGATTACTTGAAATTCGGGTATAGTGAATACTTAACTGTTTCAACTTTTCCTTTAGTCGTTGGACTATAGCTATATCTCTTTTACCCCAAACATAAGTAACAATTTCTCCTGTTTTTTTCAGCACATATCACTTTTCAAAGTAGTGAACCGTACCGGGTTTGTCGGAGAGTCAATATTCTGAGAGACTATCCCGATGACAAAATTAAAATATACCCCTGAAATCAGAGAAAGAGCGGTTCAATTATTGATTGAATCTGAAAAAGATTATCCATCGAATTGGGCTGCGATCACCGCTATTGCTCCCAAGATAGGTTGTAGTCCTGAAACACTACGTGTTTGGTATCAAAAATATTTAGATAAACAAAATCCAGTTAAAGTACAGCAGCTTTCAGACCAAGAACGTATCAAACAACTCGAACGCGAAAATAAAGAACTGCAACGCGCCAATGAGATTCTACGTAAAGCAGCCGCTTTTTTCGCCCAGGCGGAGCTCGACCGCCCACACAAATAATGGTGGATTTTATCCATAACAATAAAGATCGATATGGTGTTGATGCGATTTGTAGGATTTTACCGATCGCAGCTTCAACCTATTACCGAACTTTAGATCTCGCTGACAATCCAGAACATCGAGCGAAACGAGATCTACATGATGAGCATCATGCTGAACAAATTCAACGAATTTGG
>NZ_JEYB01000157.1:0-1848 GCF_000582255.1 Acinetobacter sp. 1566109
AAAATAAGCCAGCTAGTTTACGTCCACAAGAAGGTTTTACTACTACTACACCTTCTGGGGTAAAAGTTAAGTTTGTACCACCTAGTGGTAATATTAGTGAATGGCGAGGATGGCCTTTACAATGATTGAGGTTAAAATGATTTTAGAATTTTCTTATACTTTACGTGAAGAATATGAAGGTGATGAAGGAACTCTTGTTCCACAGTTATTTAGATTAGATAATCTGGATGAAAATAGAGGGTTTGAAAATTTTTTAGAAGGTGATGATGATTATTTATACTTTATCAGTAATGTTGATACAAGTAAAAAAGTTGAAAGTATACTTATTCAATTAAGTAATATATTGGATGATAATAGTAATGAATGCCAATATATAGTGGATGGCTATTTTAGAAAGGCAGAGGTATGTAAGGATATAACTGCTTTTAATATAATGCCTAATATACAAATAGGTTATAGAGGTGGTATACCTACAGATTTATTTCTAAAAATTTTGAATTTGTGGGGGAGTATCTTAAATCGGGAAGTAAGGAAAAAATAATCGTTGAAGTTTGATGTTTGTAATTGTTTCTGTTGGAAATTTTGATATCTTATTTTGTGAACTTGAAACCGTTTTTGTTTAGTTAATTTGGTAACTTTATAATGAAGACGTATTTTTGCAGCTTGGTTTAAGAAGCGATATTAATTATTCAGCTAAGGTATATTAAATATTATTAAACAATTTTAGAATAGCTAGATGCCTCTAGATTAGGGTTAAATAACTATATTAGTAAAACCCACTTAATTTTAAGTGGGTTTTTTAGTTATCAGTAATAGCAAATAAAGTTAATGAAGTAATTGAACCTATTGATTTTGATGTCCGTATTTTGAATGTTGAAATTAATGAAAGAGGGAAATTAACTGGTGGGCATAGTATTGTGGATGGTAATGTAAATATTGTTTAACGAGGTATGCCAAATGAACAAGGCGTTTATAATGCGAAAATTAGTGTTTCTGACCCTAAAACTCTTACAAAAACATCAACAATGTTCCCTGACAGTTGGAGTGCAGATAGAATTAAAGTAGAGGTTGAGGCTCTTATAAAAATAAGCAGATTTATACAAATGAAAAAGGGGACGAAATGTTGAAAGTAATAACACCTAGTGGTGTAACAGTAACAAGCTATTTGAAACCTAAGCCCACAGTTTATCCTTTAATGGGGAAGTAATATGAAAGTAAAATTATATTGGTGTGATAGATGGAAAGATGGGGTTTTATATCCTGAGGGGGTGGATAAGAATGCACCAACTAATTTTAAAGGTTTAATTTTCAGCTTATTAAATGATGATGAAGGTCATGGTTTAGCATATTTAAGTAATTGGATAGATGAAGGGCTAATTGAGGTAGAAAAAATTCATAATGGTACGTTAGATTTTTATGATATGTGGGGGCATGCATGGGGAGCTGAAATCTCCAAAGAAAATGTTCTTATTTATTGGGGGTATGATGATACTGAATGTGAAGAAAACATGATTTTTGAAAGTTTCTACACAATTTTAAGAGAATGGAGTCAATTTCTCAAGACAGAACCAAATGAGGCAAATATCGTAGAGTTTGAGTGTTAAATTTTTTTATTTTATGATGAAAAGTGATTTTAACTATTAATAATTAAATTTAAAAAGCCTATCAATTTTAGATAGGCTTTTTTATAGGTAAGGATGATGGAGGTCAACCTAATGGCTCGACATTTTTTCCTCAAGGATGGTCGGAAGCAAGATTGAAATATGAACTATCAGAGACTTTTAAAAATAAGCCAGCTAGTTTACGTCCACAAGAAGGTTTTACTACTACTACACCTTCTGGGGTAAA
>NZ_JEYB01000158.1:0-1847 GCF_000582255.1 Acinetobacter sp. 1566109
CATAGATGTATCTGAGGGTCTGTAGCTCAGTTGGTTAGAGCACACGCTTGATAAGCGTGGGGTCACAAGTTCAAGTCTTGTCAGACCCACCATGACTTTGACTGGTTAAAGTTATAGATAAAAGATACATGACTGATGATGTAAGCTGGGGACTTAGCTTAGTTGGTAGAGCGCCTGCTTTGCACGCAGGAGGTCAGGAGTTCGACTCTCCTAGTCTCCACCAGAACTTAAGATAAGTTCGGATTACAGAAATTAGTAAATGAGATTTCGGTCTTGGTTTATTAACTTCTGTGATTTAAGTATCACGGTATTAAGCATGACCTGACGAAGGCATGTTTATTCATTAACAGATTGGCAAAATTGAGTCTGAAATAAATTGTTCACTCAAGAGTTTAGATTAAGCAATTAATCTGAATGAATTGAGAACTAGCAAATTAACTGAATCAAGCGTTTTGGTATATGAATTTAGATTGAAGCTGTACAGTGTTTAAGTACACAGACAACAGATAGTAGCGATGAAGAATCGCACGGACAACACTCACTTGTAGGTGTTGACGACTGTTTGGGGTTGTATAGTCAAGTAATTAAGTGCATGTGGTGGATGCCTTGGCAGTCAGAGGCGATGAAAGACGTGATAGCCTGCGAAAAGCTCCGGGGAGGCGGCAAATATCCTTTGATCCGGAGATGTCTGAATGGGGGAACCCACCTACTTTAAGGTAGGTATTGCAACATGAATACATAGTGTTGCAAGGCGAACGAGGGGAAGTGAAACATCTCAGTACCCTTAGGAAAAGAAATCAATTGAGATTCCCTCAGTAGCGGCGAGCGAACGGGGATCAGCCCATTAAGTTATGTGTGTTTTAGTGGAACGCTCTGGGAAGTGCGAACGTAGAGGGTGATATTCCCGTACACGAAAGGGCACACATAATGATGACGAGTAGGGCGAGGCACGTGAAACCTTGTCTGAATATGGGGGGACCATCCTCCAAGGCTAAATACTCCTGACTGACCGATAGTGAACCAGTACCGTGAGGGAAAGGCGAAAAGAACCCCTGTGAGGGGAGTGAAATAGATCCTGAAACCGCATGCATACAAGCAGTGGGAGCACCTTCGTGGTGTGACTGCGTACCTTTTGTATAATGGGTCAGCGACTTATATTCAGTAGCGAGGTTAACCGTATAGGGGAGCCGTAGAGAAATCGAGTCTTAATAGGGCGTTTAGTTGCTGGGTATAGACCCGAAACCAGGCGATCTATCCATGAGCAGGTTGAAGGTTGGGTAACACTAACTGGAGGACCGAACCCACTGTCGTTGAAAAGCCAGGGGATGACTTGTGGATAGGGGTGAAAGGCTAATCAAGCCTGGTGATAGCTGGTTCTCCCCGAAAGCTATTTAGGTAGCGCCTCGGACGAATACCATAGGGGGTAGAGCACTGTTTCGGCTAGGGGGTCATCCCGACTTACCAAACCGATGCAAACTCCGAATACCTATGAGTACTATCCGGGAGACAGACTGCGGGTGCTAACGTCCGTAGTCAAGAGGAAAACAATCCAGACCGCCAGCTAAGGCCCCAAAATCATAGTTAAGTGGGAAACGATGTGGGAAGGCATAGACAGCTAGGAGGTTGGCTTAGAAGCAGCCACCCTTTAAAGAAAGCGTAATAGCTCACTAGTCGAGTCGGCCTGCGCGGAAGATGTAACGGGGCTAAAACTATGTGCCGAAGCTGCGGATTTGACATTAGTCAAGTGGTAGGGGAGCGTTCTGTAAGCCGATGAAGGTGTATTGAGAAGTATGCTGGAGGTATCAGAAGTGCGAATGCTGACGTGAGTAACGACAAAACGGGTGAAA
>NZ_JEYB01000159.1:0-1804 GCF_000582255.1 Acinetobacter sp. 1566109
TATACAACACCAAAAAGTCACCTATACAACACCAAAAAGTCACCTATACAACACCAAAAAGTCACCTATACAACACCAAAAAGTCACCTATTTACACCACTGATTAATGATGGTGTAATAACACCACGTATAATAAAGGTGTAGCAAATGCCTACCAGTGAATTAATAGTAAAAGATAACGCTTTAATTAATGCGAGTTATAATTTAGATACCGTAGAACAACGGTTAATTCTACTGGCTATCTTACAAGCAAGAGAAACAAGAACAGGGATTGATGCAAACACTAGGCTACGGATCCATGCCAGTGACTATATGAGCAGATTTAATGTTAATAAGCATGCCGCCTACAAAGCCCTAAAAACAGCAGTTACTAACCTTTTTGGTAGACAGTTTAGCTATCAAACAATTGATGAAAAAACAGGAAAATCAAAGAAAGTAATTTCTCGATGGGTTCAAAATATTTCTTATATTGATGATGCTGCAACCTTAGAGGTTACTTTTACAATGGATGTAGTACCCTTAATTACACGTTTAGAAAAACAATTTACGAGTTATC
The DNA here is from genome assembly GCF_000582255.1 of Acinetobacter sp. 1566109. Classification (NCBI taxonomy): domain Bacteria; kingdom Pseudomonadati; phylum Pseudomonadota; class Gammaproteobacteria; order Moraxellales; family Moraxellaceae; genus Acinetobacter; species Acinetobacter sp. 1566109. The sequence continues at coordinate 557 of NZ_JEYB01000159.1, forward strand.
AGTTAAAACAAGTTACCCAATTAACAGGAAAATATGCCATCCGACTCTATGAGTTGCTTATAGCATGGCGTGAAGTCGGTAAGACTCCTATATTTGAAGTTTCTGACTTTCGTTCGAAGCTTGGCTTAACTTCAGATGATTACCCAAGACTAGATACATTTAAACGACGTGTACTTGAATCAGCAGTCAAACAGATAAATGAACATACAGATATCATCGTTAAAGTTGAACAGCATAAAGAAGGTCGCTCTATTTCTGGGTTCTCTTTTAGCTTCAAACAAAAAAGAAATCCGAACAAAGTAATAGAACGCAAGAAAGATCCCAATACATTAGATATTTTTTCCAGAATAACAGATGCTCAACGTCACCTATTTGCTAACAAGCTTTCAGAATTACCTGAAATGGGGAAATACTCTCAGGGCACTGAAAGCTATCAACAGTTTGCAATAAGAATTGCTGAAATGCTTCAAGATCCTGCTAAGTTTCAAGAATTACATCCTTATCTTGAAAAAGTTGGCTATCGTTAAACTACTGATGCAAGTTCTAGCTGTTTTTTAATTATTGTCTACAAGCATACAGATTTTTACTTGGGTTACATGATGAAAGCACTATCTGTTATTGAGTTATCACAACTTTATGGGATGAATCGACAAAGTATTTATAAGCGTATAAATAAAGGAGATTTATCAAAAAATAGTGATGGGAAAATAGATTTATCTGAAGCCATACGAGTATTTGGCGAACCATCTAATAAAAATAATAATGTAACTACGTTACAGTCTACTACGGTACAAAAAGATACAGAAGTAGACATGCTAAAACAGCAAGTAGACATACTTAAAAAACAGCTAGAACTTGCACATGAGCGAGAAGTTTTCCAAAGAGAACAGCTAGAAGCAAAAGACAATCAAATAGAAGCAATACAACGACTGCTAGAAGCCCCAAAGACTAATATGACTACGTTTACCGATCAGAAACCTAGCCAAGATATAGTAACTAATCCTCGGCCAGAATCTGAGCCAAAACATGATGTATTGACTACGCCGGGGCAGACTGAAAATAAGCGGATTCCAGTACCGGAGCACATTGAACAGGAACCGGAAAAAAGAGGCTTTTGGAGCCGTTTTTTTAGACCCTATGATTAACCACGATTGTTTAACTGATATGAACAAAGTTGTGGAACATTGATCAAAGAATAGGCGTGGAACGTGAAAAATCATAAAAAAAGCCCGAACAGTGATGCTCGGG
>NZ_JEYB01000160.1:0-1799 GCF_000582255.1 Acinetobacter sp. 1566109
GTCATTTAAAAGGTGATCAGATGATTCAAGAAACAGTCCAAATTATCAAAAGAACTGTGCGCTCTAATGATTTAGTTGCACGTTTAGGAGGAGATGAGTTTGGTATTTTAAATATTGAAACTAACTTAGAAAATACTCAAAAACTAGCAAATCGAATTTCAGAATCCTTAAAACAGGCTGGAATTAATGCTGCTATTGGTGTTGCAGCACGTCAACCAGGGACGGATTTACAACAAACAGTAGTTGAAGCAGATAAGCAAATGTATAGACATAAACGTCAAATCAAAGATATGTCTCAATAAGGTAATAAAATTAAGTTTTCCTACAATTAACATAATGGGCGTTATACGAAACGCATATAAAAATAGTTTTATATTTCAAAAAGTTATGTTATAAAAAATCGGGGACGCAAACCCTAAAAGCCGACTTGGAAACAAGTCGGCTTTTTTATGAGCAGTTTTGATAGTTCTTGCCAATAAATCTGACTAAAAATTACGCTTTTCAGCTTGAGTGATACAATTTTGTGATACATTATTGTATATACAAATTTGAATGTTTTTTATGGAACAGTATTTCGAATGGGATGAGGCAAAGAATCGAAAGAATCAGAAAAAGCACGATGTCTCTTTCGAAACAGCAAGCCTTGTTTTTGAAGATCCACTGAGGATCTCAATCCAGGACAGACATACCGATGGTGAAGAACGTTGGCAAACCATTGGAAAAGTAAAAGGCGTACTAATGCTCTTAGTAGCTCACACCATCTTTGATGAAGATGACTGTGAAATCATACGAATCATTAGTGCAAGACAAGTAACTAAGGCGGAGCGAGATAGATATGAGCATGGTTAGATACTCACGCAAAGAACTGAATGAAAAATTCAGCGACAAGCAAGATGCTGAAATTCAACGCTTGCTTGCTAAGGGAACGGTTCCTGACGATCAGCTAGATCTCTCAGATATGCCTGAAATTACCGACTGGAGCAATGCTGTACGCCATAATCAATTCTATCGCCCAGTGAAGCAACAGACTTCCATTCGTTTAGATGCTGATGTACTTGCATGGTTTAAAGCTCAAGGCAAAGGCTATCAAACACGAATGAATGAAATTTTGCGGGATGCTATGCTCAAAGAATTAAAAAATCATCAGTAAAAATGGGAGCTTAAGCTCCCATTTTTGACTTCGCATAAGGTGTATTATGTTAATTTTAGGGAAATTAATCAGTTGATGAAAAATGAAAATAGGAATTTTTTGGTTTTTGCAAAAGCAAGTTATCGGCATAGCTCATCCATTCAATTTAAATGATGCAGATTCAATAGGCTTAATTGATAGTCCATATACACATGTCGATTATTGGAAAAATATGCAAAGTGTATACCCAGAACTACGTCATTATGAATATGAACAGATTCCAAGGGGTAGGGTAGTTTTCGACGCAAATAAAGAAAAAGCAATCGTGTATATGGACAAAAAATTATTTAACACAGTAACAGCCACTAAAATTTATGATTTCTTTGATATAGATTCAGAAAATGCTATTCCAAGAAAAGATCCTCACTATCGTACTTAATTGTTTAATTTAGGCTAAAATGAAATTCTCTTTTAATAGGGGTATGAAGATGAGAAAGCGTTTAAAAGACTATAGCCTTGATCAAATTTCAAATCGTGAAAAGGTTTCGGGTCAAGTATTACCAATCCAATTTAGCAATGACGAAGCGACTAAACGTGTTGTGATGCATAGTGCAAAACGAGTCATTAATCAGCATAAAGCTGAAATCCAAGAGCTTGCTTATAAATGAGT
>NZ_JEYB01000161.1:0-1779 GCF_000582255.1 Acinetobacter sp. 1566109
AACTAGTGAAGTTGTACAACAGCTTTTAAATAATGTGGACTTCGTTCTCACGCCAGATCAGCTATGGAAAGCATAATGTCAGAATCCAACCCAACCCATCAAAATATTGCTGATATTCCAAGGGTATCATTAAAACAGACATTGGAAAAACTCTTTGGTGATGAGCAGCTCCAACGTACCGAACATATTCAATATGTTGCTGATTTACTGACTTCGCACCCAACTGATCAATGTCTGGAAGGACTGAATCTCGATCTATTAGATTTTGATCTAGAAACCAATTCTGTTTTTGCTAGACCAGCTGCATTGGTCTCCTCTCGAAAACATACTGTTAGTGCAACACCCGTTACTTGGTATGTAAACTCAATTGCACAATTAGCAAAGTCAGAAGAAAATGCCTTAACCTGGAATATTCTAGTTTTAAAAGCAGCAATTTATTTAATTGCTCTTCCTGAGCTCAAGCCAGATCTTTTTAAACAAGCGCACGCCGAACACTTCAATACCGTAAAGCGCTTATTCCAGCGCTTTAGGACTGCAAATAAAAATTTAGATACTGAAAAAAAATATCATAATACAGAAGAATATAAACGCCTCTGGAATGTCTATCTTAAAGATCTAACGCTGAGCTTAGAGCAATTTATTCAACATCTGATCACATTAGATACGGATGAATTGCCTGAGTTTGATCGCAATCTACTCAATGATATTCGCATTACTTTTAACTATGTTTTAAAAAACAAAGCGAAGATTGCACGTGCAAGTATCGATACGCAGCTTCAACATCAGTTTCTTGATGAAGAACAATTCATTGAAGAAAGTATCGAAATCAAAAAAGGGGCTAAATCTAAAGCACTGAATATAGAAACCTCAATCGATGAGCCGATTAATCGGCAAATTGTTGTCAATCCAACTGACGTCACACCACTCGCAGCACATTCAGAAACGAGTCAAAGCTATGTTCTACCGCTTGTGGCAAAACATATTCAACGCAAAGAACATTTACTCACGTCGAGTAGTTTTTTTCCCAATCCATCTAGCGTGAACCATCTACTGAAAAGACTTCATGTGGACTACTCTGAACATCAAAATAAAAGTGCTTTGATCCTGATGCTCGCATTTTTAACAGGCAACAGTGTGAATGAGTGGCTATATATACAAAGCAAGCGAGCTAAAAACTTAAATAACCGCCAAAAATTGATCCATAAAAATGATCAGTTCTTCTTAAGCAGTAAATTTAATGTATTTGAGAACCGTGATTTTGAGTATTCAAACAGCTTGCTTAATCAGACGATCTATTTAGACATTCCAATCCCGAATCTATTCATTGAGGATCTCCGCAAAATGGATTCGGTTAGTTTCGATGATATACAGCAATATTTACGCAAATTAAGACAAGAATTATTGATTCCAAAACTGTCTGTCGTAAAGGTGAGTTCTCTACTGCATTATACGGTTCTTGCAAAAACAGGGAATAAACAACTCGCAGATTTAATCACAGGGATTGATGCCAATCAGTCATCATCTGTTTCTTATTGTCATCAGAATATTCCACGATTACATGCACAATATGTTGATATTCTAAAATCACTTTGTGCAGATGTATCAAACACATATGAAAGTTGTGTACCTTCGCTCCCTGATTCAATAATTCATTTTGGTAGTCGTAAGGCTCCAAAACCACAGGTCATTACAGAGATTTTTGCTGTATTGAAATTTAATATTTTTTCACAAGCTGAAGACGATCTGATTGCTATATACAACCACTACAACATATGGATG
>NZ_JEYB01000162.1:0-1756 GCF_000582255.1 Acinetobacter sp. 1566109
ACTTCTGTTCATATTGTAGATGCAACAGGCAAGGTTTTAGCGACGGGTCGTCAGGCATCGACTTTAACCTTAAATGGTGAGTCTCCATTCCAGATTCGTCTTGATGATGCAACAGCTGTGTCATTAAGTCTAAACCAAGAACAGATTTCATTGTCTCCATATACGGTAAACGGTAAAGCTGAATTCCGTTTATCCCGCTAATACCATGAGTTGAGCGATACAATGATAGAGAACCCAATTAAACGTCGACCAACACGTAAAATCCGTGTTGGTTCGGTCTATGTCGGTGGCGATGCACCTATTAGCGTGCAAAGTATGACAAATACCGAAACTTGCGATGTCGATGCAACTGTTGCTCAGATTGAGCGTTGTGTTGACGCAGGTGCAGATATTATGCGTGTTTCAGTTCCTTCTATGGAAGCAGCTGAAGCCTTTGGTGCGATCCGCAAACGTGTTTCAGTTCCATTAGTGGCTGATATTCACTTTGACCATAGAATTGCCTTGGCAGTTGCAGACTATGGTGCAGACTGTTTGCGTATTAACCCGGGTAACATCGGTTCAGATCAAAAAGTTCGTGAAGTTGTTGCTGCGGCACGCCATCACGGTATTTCTATGCGTATTGGTGTGAATGCGGGTTCTCTAGAAAAAGATTTACAGAAAAAATATGGTGAGCCAACAGGGCAGGCACTGCTTGAGTCAGCTTTACGTCATATCGATATTTTAGACCGTCTAGATTTCCATGAGTTTAAAGTCAGCGTAAAAGCATCAAATGTGTTTTTAACCATGGATGCTTATCGTTTGCTTTCTCAGCAAATCGACAATCCATTGCACCTTGGTGTGACTGAAGCTGGTATTTACCGTACAGGTACTGTGAAATCAGCGATTGCTCTTGGTGGATTATTGATGGAAGGTATTGGCGATACCATGCGTATTTCGCTTGCTGCTGAACCAGAAGATGAAATCAAGATTGGTTTTGACATCTTGAAATCGCTTGGCCTACGTTCTAACGGTATTAACTTTATTGCTTGTCCAAGTTGTTCTCGCCAAGAATTTAACGTGATTCAGGTGATGCAAGCCTTAGAAGAGCGCCTAGAAGATATACGTACGCCAATGGATGTTTCAGTTATTGGTTGTAAGGTAAATGGCCCAGGTGAAGCAAAAGAAGCAGATATCGGGGTTGTTGGGGCTGCGCCTCGTTCACTGGTTTATCGCAATGGTGAGAAAAGCCATTTAATTGATACCAATCAATTGGTTGATGAAATCGAAAGTATGGTTCGTCAACGTGTTCAAGAGCTTGAAGAAGCTAAATCTAAAGAAATTATTCGTAGTTCATCATGAGTTCAATTGTCGCAATCAAAGGTTTTAATGACGTTTTACCAACGCAAACAGCAGCGTGGAGACGTCTCGAGCAGCATTTAGCATCGTTAATGGATGCTTATGGTTACCAACAAATTCGTTTGCCGATCGTTGAACAAACGGGACTGTTTAAACGTGCTATTGGTGATGCAACCGATATCGTTGAAAAAGAAATGTATACATTCTTCGATAAAGGAAACCCACCTGAATCATTAACTTTGCGTCCGGAAGGAACAGCAGGTTGTGTACGTGCTTTGGTTGAACATAACTTGTTGCGTGGTGCTACGCCGCGTGTGTGAAGAAGGCCTTATGGTTGTAAAGCACTTTAAGCGAGGAGGAGGCTACTTTAGATAATACCTAGAGATAGTGGACGTTACTCGCAGAATAAGCACCGGCTAAC
>NZ_JEYB01000163.1:0-1752 GCF_000582255.1 Acinetobacter sp. 1566109
ACATCGGCATCGTACATTTCTTTAAAAAAAGCAACAATTTCTCTATTTGTCATTCCTTTCGCATATAGCGAAAGAATTTGATCATCCATGCTAGTAATGCGCGTTTGATGCTTCTTAATAATCTGTGGTTCAAAAGAGCCGTCACGATCACGAGGGATATCTAAAGCAAGCTGCCCATCTTGTGTTAGAACTGTTTTGGAGCTAAAACCATTACGTGCATTAGATCCTTTCTTAGGTTGATGCTTTTCATAGCCTAAATGTTCAGAAGGCTCAGTATTCAGAGCGGTTTCGATCATGAACTTTTTAAATATGGCTGTCATTTGGTTTAAATCTTCAGGAGTTTTTAAACCTTTAGCTAATTCAGCTGCCATACTTTTGATTGTAGCTTCATCCATGTGAAGTACCTCTTTTTATTATCCTCAGTAGGATGAATGAAAATTAAGTACTTACACAAAATTTAGAACAGTCCCTTTATTTAAAGATTTTTCGCCGCAATTTATTGAATTTATTAAATCAATCAAAAAACTTTAACTTACGGAGTTAGTCCATTTAAATCTATTCCTTTGAGTTAATCCGATATGAAAAATATTTAAGGTTAAATTATTTAGTTTTCTTAAAATTAACATAATACACCTTATATGAAATTTAAAAATGGAGCTTAAAGCTCCATTTTTAAATAACTTTTTTTAAATTGTTAAGCGTAAATTCAGTGCTTTTACAACTTTAATCACAGTATCAAAACTAGGGTTAACATCACCAGAAAGTGCTTTGTAAAGACTTTCTCGGCCTAGACCTGTATCTCGTGATAATTGAGCCATTCCTTTAGCTTTAGCAATGTTACCTAAAGCTTTAGCAATGAATGCAGCATCACCATTAGATTCATCGATACAGGCTTGTAGGTAAGCTTGCATATCTTCTTCTGTTTTAAGATGCTCAGCACTATCCCATTTACGAAGTTTGATAGCCATTTACAGCTCCTCCTCTAAATCTTGTGCTAATTGTAGGGCAAGTTTTATATCTTTACTTTGCGTAGACTTATCTCCGCCTGCTAAGAGAATAACGACCCTTTGCCCTTGCTTGCAGTAATAAATCCTATAGCCAGGTCCAAAGAAGAAACGTAACTCAGAAACACCTTCACCGACTGGTTCAGTATCTCCAAAGTTCCCATCTTCAACCCGATCAATTCGGACTTGTATGCGTCTTTTTGCCTGTTGATCTTTTAACTTGGTAAACCAATCATCAAAGGCTTCTGTGGTATATATTGAGTACATAAGCAAAATGTATCCTATAGGATACGTTTTTGCAAGACATAAACTTGGTTCTTTAGGCCTGAGGCACTGAATTTCATATTACAGCCATTATGTTAAATGGAGAAAATTAGTGGAAGTTTCTATTTTTCTTTTATAAAGATATTCAGGATCTGTTAGTCTTCTTTAAAATTTATTTACACCATAATTTACAGAGAAATTAATGCAAACTAAATTCGTAGATCCATCAACTTATGCTGTTAGCAATCAACCTAATCCATCTTTTAGTTATGGTGTACAGCATATTAGTAATGAAAATGGGCAACCTATTAATGGTTTTAACTTTTCAGAGTACGAAATTCCTGTCAGAAAAATACTAAGAAAGGATTCATCTCCAGTTATTGGTAACTTTAGAAGCTGGCCAACTCCTAGTGCTGACAAATTTATTAACGCAGTAGTAATGACTCGTTTATTTGTTTTATGTAAGGATAAACAAAAATTTCTT
>NZ_JEYB01000164.1:0-1712 GCF_000582255.1 Acinetobacter sp. 1566109
TAATCCTCTTGGTACTGTAACTGACATTATTGGTGGTGTAACTGGCGCTATTGGCGGTGTAACTGGTGGTGCTACTGGTAGCAATCCTGTTGGTACCGTGACCGATATTATTGGTGGTGTCACTGGTGGTGTAGTCGGAGGTGGAACTTCTCCACTGGCACCAGTTGTTAACGTCGTACAAAGCGGTATTGACGTGCTACAAGGTGTCGAAAGTCTAAAAACCAGCATTATTGATACAGGCATTAATACTGTTGCGGACACTGTAGTTGGCGTACTTCCTCAAACTGAACACCCTGTTACTGATATTGCTCACCTCGGTACATTAACTTTTGAAACTTCTCGCGATACTGTAAATGGTGCGCTTGAAGTTGTATCTGATTTAGTGGGTGGCAATATCCAAGGTGCAACTGATCATGCGACTGGTATTGTCAACACTCTCGTTTCAAATGGCACAACTGCGGCTGGCATTTTAACCGACATTCTTGGTGGTGCGACTGGTGCTATTGGCGGTGTTACTGGTGGTGTAGGCGGTGATACTCCACTTGGCACTGTAACTGACATTATTGGTGGTTTAACTGGTGGTGCTACTGGAAGTAACCCACTTGGCACAGTTACCGATATTATCGGTGGTGTGACTGGGGGTACAGCTGGCAGCAACCCTATTGGTGTCGTAACAGATATCGTAGGTAGCTTAACTGGTGGTGTAACTGGTACAGGTAGCACAGATGTTATTTCTAACTTATTAGGTGGAGTAACTGGTAACTTAGGCGGAGTAACTTCTACAGTATCTAACGTAACAGACACGGTTCATACTTTAGTACCTCAGTCACTACTTACTGACCACTTCTTAAATATCTCTGTACACACTGTTTAATAATCTTCAAGAAAGCCACTGATAAAGTGGCTTTCTTTTTTAAATATATTTTTAAATATTAATTAATAATTAATTCATCTCTTGCCATCTATAATATTTCTTATGTGCTAGCTCTAACATTGCATAATCATTAGGAGTATCTCCATAAGCATAAATTGTAGAATATTGGGTTAGATCATATTTATTTTTTATTCTATTTACTTTTTCTAAATAACCACAATCACCATTAATAAAATTACCCGTTAAAATACCATTATCTATTTCAAGTTGATTATAGATAACGTCCAAATCTAAAGACTGACACCAACTTTCTAAATAAACACCTAATGAAGCGGATACCACAACAACCTGATCTCCTTGCTGTTTATGCCAGTGAATACGTTCTAAAGCATTTTCACGAATACAGGTAGGAATTACCGTTTTAGCAAACTCTTGTCCCATATATTTTAGAAAATCCGCATCGTAGCCTATATATCCCACCTGACAGAGCTTAGTTCGTATGATTTTATCCGTTACCCATCCGAACTTATATCCTGCAATATAAGGCGCAAGCCGAAGACCACCTAATATTTGAGTTTTTCTACTCAAAGAGAATTTAAGAAATAAACTAAAAGTATCGTTATGAGTGATTGTGCCATCAAAGTCAAATAAAGCCAGATTCATTTATCATTATCTCTAATATAATTAAAAAGTTATAAATTTAGATTTTTAAAATTTTACTAAATAACAGGCACAAAAAAACCGCTATAAAAGCGGTTAATTCTTCAAGTTGGTGCGCTCAGAGAGATTCGAACTCCCGACCCCTTAGTTCGTAGCCAAGTGCTCTATCCAGCTGAGC
>NZ_JEYB01000165.1:0-1710 GCF_000582255.1 Acinetobacter sp. 1566109
GTACTTTATTAAAACTTATGCAGGTAAAAAAGACATTTTTACGCCTGAACTCCTTGCTGAGTTGATTGAACCATATTCAACTCGAGATAAATTAAAAGCAGCTTTTGGTTATTACCATTCTCATGCTGATTCAGTTCGTCAAAATGAAGCATTACTTGCTAATGGTAAAAAGTTAACCATACCTTCTATGGCACTTACAGGCCAAAAAGGCGTAAATGATGTTTTGGTGAAAGAGATGCGAGCAAGATTTGTCGCTGATCCTGCCCAATACACTGCCATTATTTTGCCAGATACAGGACACTGGATGGTGGAAGAAAATGCTGAAGGTGTTGAAAAAAGTTTATCGAACTTTTTATTTAAATAAATATGAAATTCATCGCACTCAGGCTTAAGGCTTGGGTGCAATAAATTATTTATTTTAAATGAGTCATTAATATGAATAGATATTTTAAAAATATATCCATTTCTACAGCTTTTATTTTGGTTAGTTCATCATATGCAAATGCAGAATATGACCCAAACTTAAAGTCGATAGATACGCCACCAGCTGTTTCACAGCAAATGTTTAATAAAGTGAAATCTAATGGGCTAGGGCAATATTCTTATGCAAAAGGTTTATCTAGTAAGTTTATAGAGTCTGAAGGCGTAAAACTTCATTACGTTGAAGGCGGATCTAAAGGCACACCAATTGTATTTATTCATGGTTTTGGTTCGACATGGAAAATGTGGGAACCAGTCATGCTTTCTTATATGAAAGACCATAAAGTGATTGCAATAGATTTACCGGGTTTGGGTCAATCATCTCCCATACTTAACGATGATTATTCCGCAGAGAATGTATCGAAAATTCTATTAAGTGCCATAAAACAAATTACCAAGAATGAGCCTATTTATTATGTGAGTCATGACATTGGAAATACGGCCTCTTACCCTCTAGTTGCAAATAATCAAGATTACGTTAAAAAAGTTGTCTTTATGGATTCTCCAATTCCAGATATGGAGACATTCAATCACCCGGGTTATTCACCAAAAGGACCGGGTTTAGGCTGGCATTTTGGCTATTTTAGTTTTGGTGATATTGCTGAAAAGCAAATTGCGAATGACCCAAATTTATTTCTCTCGTACTTTATTAAAACTTATGCAGGTAAAAAAGACATTTTTACGCCTGAACTCCTTGCTGAGTTGATTGAGCCATATTCGACTCGAGATAAATTAAAAGCAGCCTTTGGCTATTACCGTTCAAAGAAAGACTCAGCCCTACAAAATGAAGCACTTTTAGCAAATAACAAAAAGTTATTTATTCCTGCAATGGCGCTTAGTGGTGAAAAGGGAGTGAATGATGTTTTGGTTAAAGAAATGAGAGCGAAGTTTGTGGAAGATCCAGCTAAGTTAGAAGCGGTAATTTTACCTAACACAGGTCATTGGCTAATTGAAGAAAACCCAGAAGGCGTCGAGAAAAGTTTATCCAAATTTCTATTTAAATAATCCGTAAAACTTTTACATTCGAATCGATCTTGAACTCGGATGTAACTCAGCTAAAACATCCTTATTCCTATTTGTTCGAGAGAAATGAAAGATGAAAAATAAACTGCCATTCTTGTCTTTATTTTTTGCTTGTCTTACTGCATCAACAGTCAGTTATGCAAATAATGTGTATGGAGAGCATTTAGAAGGATTTAAATATCCTTATCCGCTCCAATATTTTAACTT
>NZ_JEYB01000166.1:0-1702 GCF_000582255.1 Acinetobacter sp. 1566109
ATCTCATTGGCGCGTTGCAGTTCTTTATTTTCGCGTTCGAGTTGTTTGATACGTTCTTGGTCTGAAAGCTGCTGTACTTTAACTGGATTTTGTTTATCTAAATATTTTTGATACCAAACACGAAGTGTTTCAGGAGTACAACCAATCTTAGGCGCAATTGCTGTGATCGCAGCCCAATTCGATGGATAATCTTTTTCGGATTCAATCAATAATTGAACCGCTCTATCTCTGATTTCAGGGGTGTATTTTACTTTTTTCATCGGGACATTCTCTCAAGAAAAGTGGTCTCCGACAAACCCGGTACGGTTCAAATGTATTTTATAATATCTGCTTTGGCTTCTTCTCTGGTTTGATAGTTGTAATGATGCACTAACTCATTTTTCAGTATTCCCCAAAAGCTTTCAATCGGTGCATTATCGTAACAGTCTCCGCGCTTGCTCATTGAACCTTGAAAACCATATTGCTCAAGTATATTTCGATATTCATGGCTGCAATATTGACTTCCTCTGTCTGAATGCACAATCAGTTCTTTGGTTGGTTTTTGATTGTGAATAGCCATATTTAGCGCATTACAAACAAGCTGTGTTGTCATGCGCTCATTTAAGCTATAGCCAACCACTTGCTTCGTGTAAAGGTCTTTTACCGCTGCTAAGTACAGCCATCCTTCAACAGTCCATATGTACGTAATATCACTTGACCATGCTTGATTTGGTCTAGTCATTGAGAATTGTTGCTCCAGCAGGTTTTCATAGATCGCTCGATTATGGTCACTATTCGTAGTCCTTTTAAAACGCTTGTGTCGCTTACAATACAGGTGGTTCAGCGCTTTTATCTGACGTACAGCGTACATACTCATTTTTATACCCTGAGCTTGTAAGTATTTGGTTAATCGAATATAACCATAGCTCTGCCTTGTCTCCTCATGGGCTATTTTCACCAATATCGTCTGTTGATTTCGTTGAATCGTTCTTTTGCTCACGCCTCTCTTGAGCCAATCATAAAAACATGAAACTGAAACATGAAGTAATCGAGCCATTAAGGTAATTGGAAAAGAATATCTTTTTTGTTTCATATAGGCGTACCTTACTGACTTTCTTTGGCAAAGTACGCTGCTGCCTTTTTTAAAAATTCACGTTCCATTTCAGCTATTTTGAGCTGTTGTTTGAGTTTTTTATTTTCTTCGAGTAGAGCGTTTAGATCAGGTGAATACTGTTTTGTACCTGCTAAAGTTCCAGCCTTTGCTTTGGTATTCCAATTTGAAAGAGTTTGCATTGAAATGCTAAGTTGTCTAGCTGTTTCCGAGACATTGCCTTGATTGGCTTCAATTAATTTGATGGCTTCAGCTTTAAATTCTGTGGTGTAAGTCTTGTGTTTCTTGCTCATGGTAAACTCCTGATGAGTGTGTTTAGTTTACCAAGTTAAAACCTCCTGTTTTTTCAGCACACATCAATAGAAAACCTGTGTCATCAAATAGTTAAGACCTAAAATGTTTAGTGGAATTTTAGCTTCATAATTTAGATTCTGGTTAAATCTATTAATTTCTGAGATCATTCCATTATCATCTATATAAACTTCAAGTTGAGAATTCTCTGTACAAAAAGAATAAATAAACAACTTGTCTTCATTAAAAATATTTCCTGTTTCACGAAACACCATTTTTTCAACAAGAAATTTTTGTTTATCCTTACATAAAACAAATAAA
>NZ_JEYB01000167.1:0-1701 GCF_000582255.1 Acinetobacter sp. 1566109
ACTTTGATAAATGTATTATTCAAACTAATTGGGCCTATACGAGTAATGCAGATATAGAAAGCTATAATCGTTTCTTAGAAAAAGAAGCAGTTGATAATTTTATTCATCATATTGAAGTTTTGAGACCCAAAGTAATTTTATTTATGGGTAGTAAGCTTATTAATTTTCTGAGAAATATAGATGTTTGGGATAGGTTTACTGCTATTGTTGGTCCAGAAATAGAACCCTTAAAAATGGTACAAAAAACAGATTTTGATGGTACTCGATTTAAAGTTTACTTTGATAATTTTGAACAATGCCAAGTTGTGTGCTTACCACATCCATCTAGTAGTAGAGGTCTATCTGATGAATATATCAAATTATTTGAACCAGAATTAGGAACAATCATTACTGAATAATACATTTATCAAAGGGTATTCTATAAAACTAATTATGAAAAAAGTCCATCTCATCCAAGCAGATATAACAGCTTTTGCTGTACATGCCATCGTTAACTCAGCAAATAAATCTTTGCTTGGTGGTGGGGGACTTGATTATGTAATTCATAAAAAAGCTGGACCATTGATAAAGAAGAATGTGTTCGTCTAAATCAAGAAAAAGGTGGATGCCCTACAGGTCAAGCAGAAGTAACAACAGCAGGTAATCTGCCTGCTAAATACCTTATTCATGCGGTTGGACCACGATGGTTAGATGGCGAACACAATGAGCCACAATTGCTTTGTGATGCTTATAGTAATGCACTATTCAAAGCTAATGAAATTCATGCACTCACTGTTTCTTTTCCATGTATTAGTACAGGTGTTTATGGTTTTCCACCTCAAAAGGCTGCTGAAATTGCGATTGGCACTATACTCTCTATGTTGCCTCAATATGATCATGTTGCAGAAGTATTTTTTATCTGCCGAGAGGATGAAAATTATTTAATTTATAAGAATCTTTTATCGAATATCGATGATCCAAATATTCAGATTCTGATTTCTTAGTTTAAATTATCGAAAGCTCGTATAAGAATTCAGCCACAATTTTGGCTAATAATTCATGTTCTTCTTGTGATTCAACAATATCGACCATCAAATCATCTAAACCTGTTTGTTCCTGAATGGTAACACCTTGAATTTCGAGATAAGTCAGCATTACAGCTAAACCAGTTCTTTTATTACCATCAACAAAAGCATGACCTTTTGAGATAGCTATACCAAACCATGCTGCGATCTCAAAAATGTCGCTTACATTACTGTAATACATCTGCTGATCTATACGGCTTAATACGCTTTCTAGCTTTTCAATATGACAGCCTATTCGCCCTACGCCAGTTTGTAATAGGATCTCATCATGCACAGCAATGACGAATGTTGAGCTAATCAAACTCATTTATAAGCAAGCTCTTGGATTTCAGCTTTATGCTGATTAATGACTCGTTTTGCACTATGCATCACAACACGTTTAGTCGCTTCGTCATTGCTAAATTGGATTGGTAATACTTGACCCGAAACCTTTTCACGATTTGAAATTTGATCAAGGCTATAGTCTTTTAAACGCTTTCTCATCTTCATACCCCTATTAAAAGAGAATTTCATTTTAGCCTAAATTAAACAATTAAGTACGATAGTGAGGATCTTTTCTTGGAATAGCATTTTCTGAATCTATATCAAAGAAATCATAAATTTTAGTGGCTGTTACTGTGTTAAATAATTTTTTGTC
>NZ_JEYB01000168.1:0-1671 GCF_000582255.1 Acinetobacter sp. 1566109
TCCAAATGAATGTTGCCTCATGGCCGTCATAGGAAGGATTTACATCCAGATAAAAAGCCAATCGTGCTGTTATACAAAGTTCAAGATCGTTAATTAATGCCAATCCAATCTTTTTTGCTTGAGAAGAAATAAGAAGCTTGGGCTGTACGAAATGGTTCATAAAAACAAGTCCTATCAAAAGAGTAAAATTGCTTGATAAGACTATTTAAACACATAAATAATGTGTTAAACACATTATTTATGTGTTTAAATGTAAATAAATGATCTGTGCTATACTTTTCCATCAGAACAATTCTGCTTTTAAAACTATGCCTTACGAAGAATTTCAAAGACTTATAGGTAAGTCTGGCCTTTCTATTAAAGAATTTGCAGCGCTTTTAGATATGAACGCAAATTCAATTACCAACTATAAAAAGAACGGTAAAGTGCCCACTACGATTGCAGTAATTGCAGTCGTAATTTCAGATATGAAGGATGATGGTCTGGACTTTTATCCAATTTTTGAGAAAGTTCGAGCTTATAGTGATCAATAGAGTATTTGATGTGAACCCAATTAAAGATTTAATTGGATCCTAGCACGTGCTGCTGCATTTCGTAGATGAGATTTTATGTTAAGTTAGTTGTTGTGTAGCACATGTGTGCTACAATGGCTTTAGCCAAATCAATGAACTGACTACTGAACTGACTACTGAACTGACTACTGAACTGACTACTGAACTGACTACTGAACTGACTACTGAACTGACTACTGAACTGACTACTGGATAAACATATGAATACTTTGGCAAAAAAAGATGAGTATGTACGTGCTAGGGTTCCAAATGAATTAAAGGTTCAAGCGGAGCGAATTCTAAAAGAAGTGGGTTTAAATACTACAGATGCTATTCGCTTATTATTAACGCAAGTAGTAAATCGAGGTGGATTTCCTTTAGAGTTAAGAACCCCTAACCGTACAACAATTGAGGCTATGAACTCTGTTGCAGAACCTAAAAAATTTAGTTCTGCTCAGGAATTGTTTACGGATTTAGAAGATGACACTGACGATTAGGTACAAGAAACAATTTAAAAAAGATTTTAAACGGGTAAGCTCAAACCCAAAGCTTAAGAAAGGACTCTTAATTTTGAAGGATCTTATTGATGAGCATTTGGTAAAAACAGGGACTGTTCCAGATGAGTATTTACCTCATCCTTTGATTGGTGAGTGGAAACCCCATATGGAATGCCATATTTTACCTGATTTATTATTAATTTGGGATGTGGATGAAGATAATAATGAGCTAATACTTGCTCGGATTGGATCTCATTCTGAACTTTTTGGATAAGTAAAAAGCCCGATATATTCGGGCTTTTTGTTGTCAATAATTAGAGATTATTTTTTATTACTTTTTGGAACTTCAGCTTTAATTTTTTCATCTAAACCATATCTAACAGGAGGAGGTGGAACTTCTGATTTGATATCTTTGTGAGGTTGTTGATTAGCTGGGTTGGTACTTGTATTGGAATTTTTTTGGGTCATTTTAGATACTTAAAAATCAAATAGATAATAACTAATATAACAAACATTATTGCTGATAAATAGATGTTGCTTAAAGACTTCTTTAAAAGTAAAACTTTTTGGTCATTAGATTCTATGTATGTATCTATAACAGTTTCATGATCCTTAATGATTCT
>NZ_JEYB01000169.1:0-1659 GCF_000582255.1 Acinetobacter sp. 1566109
ATAGTCGCTTTTGTTTTTCACCATTTTGAGGACTAAAGTATTTATTTCCATAGTTATCTTCTTCAAATATATAACTATTTATGATCTCCAGTCTTTGATCGCGTACATACTCTTGATACTCAGTTTCTCTGCGTGATATTTCAGAAATTTGATGATCTATATTTGAAATTTGATCATTAAGTTTTCGTTGTTTAACAGTGATGTTCGGTTCGTCAAGTTTTGCAAAAGACTTTTTAGGCTGGAGCAGCTGATTTTCTTCTGTCCATTTATTTAAATGATCAGAATATCTCTCTTTTTTTTCTATTTCACTAAGACCAGAAATATGCTTTTGGATGTCTAGTTGGGTGTTGTGTTGGTCGATCAGGTCATTTATTTGATTGATCCATTTTGTTTTAAAAAATAAAGGCTCTTTTTTGCGTAGTTCTGATATTGCAGAACTCATCGTGTCTAATTTTGTTGTTAATTTTGATAATTCTTCATTTTGGAATTCATAAAGTTTCTGAGAAGTTTTTTCTGAATACTCAGCTTGAGAGTATTGAAACTGAAGCTCACTTCGTACTTTTTGAATAAGATCCTCAGATACTTTGATGTTTTCATCCAGTATTAATGACCTTTTTGATTTTTAAATTACGTAGCTTAATTTCATCATTTTTCAGACTAATTTCTGTAAATATCCCTCGTCTCCGGAGGTATGTCGCTTGAGGACCTTCGTGCTGAGTTGCTTCTAGGTCACTTTCCTGGTCTTCATAACTTCTGTGATCGACACGTTCATCAAATCCATTTTGTTCCAGGTGATGATTGCATAACTCTGCAAATGATTCTCTCCAGTGGCTTACAGTTTCTGTGCCATTGTCACGACTGAAGTCCCTATATTTTTTTGCTGAAAAGCCACCCTGCTCATTAATACTTCGGGTTGTGAACATGATGTGTGCATGGTAGTTGCGTTCATCACTTCCACTGTCTGTATGAGGTGCATGAATAGCAGCATCAACGATGACACCGTATTTTTTAACGAGGTTTCGGCAAAGTTCATTGAGCATATTTTCACGCTGTTCAGCGTTTAACTCACTGGGAAATGCAATCTCAAACTCTCTTGCAAGTAATGCATCTTTTCTACGTTCAACCTTTTCGACTTCATTCCAAAGTGTTTGGCGCTTGAGTAACTCAGTATTTGTATTTTCAGGTGCATAGATTTTTGTAAATTCGACACCAGTTTTTCTTGTGTAGTCTTGTTCTTTTCCATAAAAATCGCATACCAATTTTTCACTTGAACGATATGCAGCACAAGCAACGGCCGATCGTCCATTACCTCTACTAATCGTTTTAACTGAAAAATGATATATCGCCATTTTGCTTTTGCTCTTTATTTCGATTTATCGAAATTACCAACATGTATATGTTGGTCAGGGGATTACAAAGGGGATTTACCCCTTGTCGCACCATTGGATGAAATCCAATGGCTAAGTGCGCCCTTCGGGAAAACCACGATAGCATGGGCTGTCTTGAATTTCAATTCAAACAGACCTATGCTTGAGGGGGATTCCTTGAGATGGTGATGGTATGAGTGTTGAAACTTTAGAGCAAAAAATTGCAAAATGGCGATATATCATTTTTCAGTTAAAACGATTAGTAGAGGTAATGGACGATCGGCCGTTGCTT
>NZ_JEYB01000170.1:0-1609 GCF_000582255.1 Acinetobacter sp. 1566109
TGAGATGGACTTTTTTCATATTGAAGTTTTGAGACCCAAAGTAATTTTATTTATGGGTAGTAAGCTTATTAATTTTCTGAGAAATATAGATGTTTGGGATAGGTTTACTGCTATTGTTGGTCCAGAAATAGAACCCTTAAAAATGGTACAAAAAACAGATTTTGATGGTACTCGATTTAAAGTTTACTTTGATAATTTTGAACAATGCCAAGTTGTGTGCTTACCACATCCATCTAGTAGTAGAGGTCTATCTGATGAATATATCAAATTATTTGAACCAGAATTAGGAACAATCATTACTGAATATAAGAAACAAAAGGGTATTCTATAAAACTAATTATGAAAAAAGTCCATCTCATCCAAGCAGATATAACAGCTTTTGCTGTACATGCCATCGTTAACTCAGCAAATAAATCTTTGCTTGGTGGTGGGGGACTTGATTATGTAATTCATAAAAAAGCTGGACCATTGATGAAAGAAGAATGTGTTCGTCTAAATCAAGAAAAAGGTGGATGCCCTACAGGTCAAGCAGAAGTAACAACAGCAGGTAATCTGCCTGCTAAATACCTTATTCATGCGGTTGGACCACGATGGTTAGATGGCGAACACAATGAGCCACAATTGCTTTGTGATGCTTATAGTAATGCACTATTCAAAGCTAATGAAATTCATGCACTCACTGTTTCTTTTCCATGTATTAGTACAGGTGTTTATGGTTTTCCACCTCAAAAGGCTGCTGAAATTGCGATTGGCACTATACTCTCTATGTTGCCTCAATATGATCATGTTGCAGAAGTATTTTTTATCTGCCGAGAGGATGAAAATTATTTAATTTATAAGAATCTTTTATCGAATATCGATGATCCAAATATTCAGATTCTGATTTCTTAGTTTAAATTATCGAAAGCTCGTATAAGAATTCAGCCACAATTTTGGCTAATAATTCATGTTCTTCTTGTGATTCAACAATATCGACCATCAAATCATCTAAACCTGTTTGTTCCTGAATGGTAACACCTTGAATTTCGAGATAAGTCAGCATTACAGCTAAACCAGTTCTTTTATTACCATCAACAAAAGCATGACCTTTTGAGATAGCTATACCAAACCATGCTGCGATCTCAAAAATGTCGCTTACATTACTGTAATACATCTGCTGATCTATACGGCTTAATACGCTTTCTAGCTTTTCAATATGACAGCCTATTCGCCCTACGCCAGTTTGTAATAGGATCTCATCATGCACAGCAATGACGAATGTTGAGCTAATCAAACTCATTTATAAGCAAGCTCTTGGATTTCAGCTTTATGCTGATTAATGACTCGTTTTGCACTATGCATCACAACACGTTTAGTCGCTTCGTCATTGCTAAATTGGATTGGTAATACTTGACCCGAAACCTTTTCACGATTTGAAATTTGATCAAGGCTATAGTCTTTTAAACGCTTTCTCATCTTCATACCCCTATTAAAAGAGAATTTCATTTTAGCCTAAATTAAACAATTAAGTACGATAGTGAGGATCTTTTCTTGGAATAGCATTTTCTGAATCTATATCAAAGAAATCATAAATTTTAGTGGCTGTTACTGTGTTAAATAATTTTTTGTC
>NZ_JEYB01000171.1:0-1577 GCF_000582255.1 Acinetobacter sp. 1566109
ACATCGGCATCGTACATTTCTTTAAAAAAAGCAACAATTTCTCTATTTGTCATTCCTTTCGCATATAGCGAAAGAATTTGATCATCCATGCTAGTAATGCGCGTTTGATGCTTCTTAATAATCTGTGGTTCAAAAGAGCCGTCACGATCACGAGGGATATCTAAAGCAAGCTGCCCATCTTGTGTTAGAACTGTTTTGGAGCTAAAACCATTACGTGCATTAGATCCTTTCTTAGGTTGATGCTTTTCATAGCCTAAATGTTCAGAAGGCTCAGTATTCAGAGCGGTTTCGATCATGAACTTTTTAAATATGGCTGTCATTTGGTTTAAATCTTCAGGAGTTTTTAAACCTTTAGCTAATTCAGCTGCCATACTTTTGATTGTAGCTTCATCCATGTGAAGTACCTCTTTTTATTATCCTCAGTAGGATAAATGAAAATTAAGTACTTACACAAAATTTAGAACAGTCCCAATGAAACTGAATGTTCAATTACTTTAAGAAGTGGCCATATTATCCGTGTCGTTGGTCTAGATAACTATGATGACCTTCGTGGATCTGGTTTATTTTTCTTAATTATTGATGAATGGGCCGACTGTAAATGGGCTGCATGGGAAGAAGTGCTTCGCCCGATGCTTTCTACCTGTAAGTATATGGTGAACGGCGAACAGCGAGTTGGTGGCCATGTTTTAAGAATTGGTATGCCTAAAGGCTTTAACCATTGTTATGACACATTCATGGATGGTCAGCCAGGGCATGAACCAGACTGTAAAAGCTTTTCTTACACTTCATTACAAGGTGGAAATATTCCTGAGTTTGAAATCATTGTTGCTAAACGCAAAATGGATCCTAAGACATTTAGTCAGGAACATGAAGCAAGCTTTGAGAGCTATCAAGGTGTCATCTACTATTGTTTTAACCGGTTGCTAAGTGCATCAAGTGAAACAGTTAAGGTTAATGATGTTCTTCATGTGGGAATGGACTTCAACGTAACTAAAATGGCTGCTGTGGTATATGTTCGCCGTGGTGAGCATATGCATGCGGTAGATGAGTTCTTTAATCTATTCGATACTCCAGCAATGATTGAGGCTATCCAAGAGCGATATCCTAATCACGAGGTTGCAGTTTATCCCGATGCTTCAGGTGAGAATCGAAAGTCGAGTAATGCTAGTGAGACAGATCTGGCTTTATTAAGAAAGGCAGGTTTTAAAGTTCATGTGAATAGTCGAAATCCAGCAGTAAAAGATCGTATTAACTCAATGAACGGTATGCTCTGCAATACATTATCTGAGCGCAGATTATTCGTAAATGTAGATAAATGTCCTCACTTTGCTAAATGCCTAGAGCGACGAATCTATGATGATTATGGACAGCCGGATAAGAGTGCCGGTTTTGACCATATGAATGATGCAGGTACATATCCAATCGCTTATTTATTCCCGATCGACAAGAAATCTGTTGGAGTTCGAAGAATTCGCGGGATGTCTTAAACAATGCACCTTTACAGGTGATTTTTTATTGGTGTTTTTATGGCAGTTACTGATAAACATCCGCAGTATATTGCTGCACAAAAAAGCTGG
>NZ_JEYB01000172.1:0-1554 GCF_000582255.1 Acinetobacter sp. 1566109
CTGATCCTAGCCAAAATAATGGACAGTACTTCCCTCTAAAGATAACGTAACGTTAACTTTGGAGATCCAAGAAATGGCCAAACGTTTTAGTGCTGAATTTAAACAGCAAGCAATTGATTATGCACTTTCAAACTCACACGAGCCTATAGCTGCAATCGCCCAGAAATTAGGTGTGGGTTATTCAACTTTAGACAAATGGATTCGTGAAACCAATCCAGTGGGTTCAAGCAAACGTCAACTTTCACCAGAACAACAGCGGATCTTGGAATTAGAGAAAGAAGTCAAACAGCTCAAGGAAGCCAATGACATCTTAAAAAAAGCGCATGTGTACTTTCTAACAGATCATGCCAAGAAAAGTACACGGTAATTCAAGATCTAGATATGAATGAAGTCACGGTATCTTCTGCCTGTAAATACCTAGGTGTCAGCACTTCAGGCTATTATGCCTGGCGAAAACGTCAGGCCAATACGGTAGAGAAATATAATGATTTAAAAGCCGTATATTGGCAGCATCATGCACGATTGGGTGCACCTTCATTGGTACATGACATGCATGATTTAGGTTACAGCATGAGTGAACGCACTGTTGGAAGAATGCTGAAAAATCTGGGTTTACGCAGCAGGATTGCGCGTAAATACAAGCATACGACTGATTCAAACCATCGTTTGCCTACAGCACCCAATCTGTTAGAGCGTCAATTTACAGTCATTCAGCCTAACAAGGTTTGGACAACGGATATTACCTATATCCGTACCAAGCAAGGTTGGCTGTATTTATGTGTGATGCTGGATCTATTTAGTCGTCGTATCGTGGGGTGGCAAACCAGCCATCGAATAGACCGCCAGTTGGTGTGTGATACGTTTAACTATGCAATGGCTCGTCAGGGTTATCCAACTGGTGTTATGGTTCATTCGGACCAAGGTTCACAGTACTGTAGTCGTGATTTTAGAGCGCTGTTACTGACAAATGATTGTACTCAGAGTATGTCTAGACGTGGAAACTGTTGGGATAATGCAGTGACTGAAAGCTTCTTTCATACATTGAAAGGTCATGTGGTCCATGGCAGTGTGTTTGCCACTCGAAAAGAAGCGAATGCTGTCTTGTTTGACTATATTGAGATTTATTACAATCGGGTCAGAAGACATTCTGCAAATGGCTGGTTAAGCCCTGAAGCCTTTGAGAAGAAATATTTTAAGAATTTAGAGGGATTTGTTGTCCACGATACTGTCTAGGATCAGGTAAACTATAGACACTCATCAGGAGTTTACCATGAGCAAGAAACAGAAGACTTACACCGCAGAATTTAAAGTTGAAGCAATAAAATTGATTGAAGCCAATCAAGGCAATGTATCGGAAACAGCCAGACAACTTGGCATTTCAATGCAAACTCTTTCAAATTGGAATAATAAAGCAAAGACTGGCACCTTAGCAGGCACTAAACAATATTCACCTGATCTAAATGCCTTACTCGAAGAAAATAAAAAGCTCAAACAACAGCTCAAAACAGCTGAAATGGAACGTGAATTTCTAAAAAAGGCAGCAGCGTACTTTGC
>NZ_JEYB01000173.1:0-1498 GCF_000582255.1 Acinetobacter sp. 1566109
ACATCCGCATTCAAACTATTTTAGAATTAGGCCAACAATACAATTTAGACTTGCCTGCTTACGACATTGAATCTTTACGACCACACGTACAAGTGATGGATAACCAACCCGACTTATTAAGTTTTTTATCTAAGCTCGATTGGGGAGTAAAAGTATTAGCGAGCCTAGATGCCTGCAAGCGTATTGCTTTTGAAAACATGCAAGATGCAGCGCAACAAGGCCTAGACTATGTAGAATTACGTTTTTCACCGGGTTATATGGGAATGACACATCAACTTCCACTTGAAGGTGTTGTAGAAGCTGTGATTGCGGGCGTAAAAGAAGGCAGTCAAGCTTACGGCGTAAAAGCGAATTTAATTGGCATTATGAGCCGTACTTTTGGCCAAGAAGCCTGTGAAAAAGAATTAAATGCCCTGCTTGCCCATAAAAATGATATTAAAGCGTTGGATCTTGCTGGAGATGAGCTTGGTTTTCCGGGTAATTTATTTATTGAACACTTTAAAAAAGCACGTGATGCAGGTTGGCACATTACAGTACATGCAGGCGAAGCTGCCGGCCCAGAAAGTATTTGGCAAGCGATTGAAGAATTAGGCGCTGAACGAATTGGACATGGTGTTAAAGCAGTTCAGGATTTAAAACTTTTAGATTATTTAGCGAAACATAAGATTGGTATTGAGTCTTGTCTCACCTCAAACATTCAAACCAACACAGTACCGTCTTTAGCAGAGCACCCATTAAAGACTTTTTTAGAACATGGTGTACTTGCCACCATTAATACAGATGACCCAGCGGTAGAAGGCATTGAGATACAACATGAATATTTATCTGCTGCCCCATTAGCAGGATTAACGCCTGAACAAATTTATACAGCTCAAGAAAATGGACTTAAAATTGCATTTTTATCAGAACAAGAAAAAGATGAGTTAAGGCAGAAATATCAATAACAGAGAACAGAACTTATTTAAACAAGTTCAGATATTGGAGCAATTTGGAATTAAAATTTTATTATAGAAAACAAAAAAATTTCTTCTATCCATAAGATAAGAAGAAATGATTTTAATATATGGGATATTTTAGAAAGCTTAAACGCTTTTAAATATGGTCGGAGCAGTAGGATTCGAACCTACGACCCCCTGGTCCCAAACCAGGTGCACTACCAGGCTGTGCTATGCTCCGATCTATCTCAGCTTTTGCTGTATCGCACATCGTGCGGTACGGTGTGCATTCTAGGCGCGACGCCCTCAGACGTCAACACCTATTCTCAAAAAAAGTTAAAAATCCTTATCAAATGTATATTTAACAAGCATTTTGAGGCTTTTTAACGTTTTAACGATGCACTAAAGGCTAACATTCGATCTAAAGGCATTTTGGCACGTTCAGCAAGCGCTGGATCAACGTGTATTTCTTGATCGCCTTTTTGTAAAACTTCTAAAATTCCATCAAGTTCATTCATTGCCATCCACGGACAATGCGCACATGAACGACAAGTTGCTCCCTC
>NZ_JEYB01000174.1:0-1497 GCF_000582255.1 Acinetobacter sp. 1566109
AAGTAGCGATGGGCTGCATCTACTCATGGACTCTACAGGCATGAAGTTTCTAGGTGAGGGCGAATGGAAGCGCAAGAAACATGGACCTGAATATCGTCGCCAATGGCGTAAACTTCATATTGGTATAGATGCTAAAACCCTACAAATACGAGCAGTTCAGCTTACAACCAATAATGTCAGTGATTCACAGGTGCTTGGTGATTTCAGAACTCAGTGACCTTGAAGCAAAGAACAATATTTTTCCTGAATCACTTACTCGCCATTAAAAATGAAGCTGCTAGCGTGGATATGAATCAGTATTTTCTGGATTCTTAGAACCTATCGTGATGATAGGTTCACACTTCAAGCCTACCCTCTCTAGGGTCGAAGGGTCAAAATTTTCCTCAAACATAAACTCATCTGCTCGCTCTTTTTTCAATATTGCCAAGGCATAAAAGAAACATTTTTCACATAACTGCAATTCATATCATTCCCCGTCATGCTTAGAACCATAGCCCCAATGTGCCGATAAAGTTCCAAACTCCAGTTTCGTTGATTGGTTGCATACATCACATACAACATCTGTAACGACTTCTACCTGTTTCAGTTGTTTAATTTCCATCTTAAGAGCTTATAAATTTTAAAATAAATAGCATTGCTATAAGTTGTGACCCCACTCATAAAAATATAAAAAATCACAATATATTGTATATAGATTGTAAATTTACACAAAATATAGGGCAGATCGATCTTGTTTAATATTTCAAAAAACTATAAGAATATTCACTTGATTATTTTTTACACTTATGAAGGACTATGGAAACGGCTTTTGATTTCAATGAAAAATTTGGCGCACCTAAAAAATTATTGTGCAAAAATTTTAATAAAATCCAAATCAGTATACACCCTGATTTTTCTGGAATTTATCTTTGCTATCAAGAGGCTTTCAAAGCTTTAAAAACAGATCTAGGTATCTTGAATCCACGTCCCGAAATTCACGTCTGGAAAGATACTAATCTATCCGGTTATACCATCGCCAGTAATATCCAATGGTTCCTATACTGGACTCAGAATGCACCCAAAGAAATTAATCTAATTATCCATTCTCTTCCCAAAGATAACAAAAAAATCGAACTATTAAAAAATGTGGCTAGTTCCGAATTTCTAAAATTTCTATCATCTACTTATTATGATCTTAATCGATTAAATCCCAAAAGGTTACATAACTTAATAAATGAATACATTTCTGCCGAGGCTATTTACAAGTTAAACAAAGAAAATTCTTTCAAACCTCACCGTACTATGAGCTTAGACCTGCTAGCAAAACGACTCTCATACACACGAAATCAGCTGAATTATCGCAATAAAGTTATAAACCGAAAAAGACAAAGTGTGCTTGATCAACTAGAACAAACTAGTGAAGTTGTACAACAGCTTTTAAATAATGTGGACTTCGTTCTCACGCCAGATCAGCTATGGAAAGCATAATGTCAGAATATAACCCAAACCATCAAAATG
>NZ_JEYB01000175.1:0-1469 GCF_000582255.1 Acinetobacter sp. 1566109
AAAGCATTTTCACGAATACAGGTAGGAATTACCGTTTTAGCAAACTCTTGTCCCATATATTTTAGAAAATCCGCATCGTAGCCTATATATCCCACCTGACAGAGCTTAGTTCGTATGATTTTATCCGTTACCCATCCGAACTTATATCCTGCAATATAAGGCGCAAGCCGAAGACCACCTAATATTTGAGTTTTTCTACTCAAAGAGAATTTAAGAAATAAACTAAAAGTATCGTTATGAGTGATTGTGCCATCAAAGTCAAATAAAGCCAGATTCATTTATCATTATCTCTAATATAATTAAAAAGTTATAAATTTAGATTTTTAAAATTTTACTAAATAACAGGCACAAAAAAACCGCTATAAAAGCGGTTAATTCTTCAAGTTGGTGCGCTCAGAGAGATTCGAACTCCCGACCCCTTAGTTCGTAGCCAAGTGCTCTATCCAGCTGAGCTATGAGCGCGTACTTGATGGAGGGCATTATACGCAGTTTTTTCATTTTAGAAAGACCTTTTTCATCTTTTTGTCATCAAGCGTCTAGTTCTTAGCCATAATAAAATACCTCAGCAACATAGCTGTCCAAAAAAGGATTGTTTGCCCATAAAATGTATTTGAAATATTTTTTTGCAATTAAAGTTTTCTGTCTTCATCTATCCAATTTGGGCATTTTGGCCAAATTGACAGAAATAAAAGCCTAGCTTTTTAGTCAGGATTATATAAATAATATATTTCTACTTATGCAAAAGTATTTTTATAAATAAAATTATTTAGCATTAATAATTATAAAAAATAATAATAAAATGAGAGAAACATACATTCATCTTCAAACTATATATTATAAAAAAAATTATTATTTTTATGTCTAAATCAGAATGAATAACTAATTGTCAAAATATTATAAGTATCAAATTATTTGAGTAGAAATATGCATTGACACTTTTTGAGATCTACCCAATACTAAATTTTAATTATTGAGAAACATATCTCAATAATTGCCTAACGCAATAAATAAATACTTACTTAAAAATACATAAATATACAGGAAATAGACCATCATGTTCTTACTGAAAAATCTCGTATCTTCGATAACAAAAGTTACTCAGGACCTGGGTAATGTTGTATCGGTGAATCCTGTTGTAAACACAGGTTCTCCTGTTAATGTAAACGTTTCCGACATAAATATTGCTAATGGAAATGTTTCAACATCAGGCTTACTCTCTAATGTACTTTCAACTGTAACCAATACAGTCTCGCATGCTACAACAGGATTAGTTTCTGATGTAGTGGGTACCGTAACTGGTACTACAGGCTCAACAAATCCATTAGGAACCATAACCAATGTGGTAGGTGGTTTAACTGGTGGCGTGACTGGCGGTAGCCCTGTTGGTGGATTAACCAACGTTATTGGTGGTGTAACTGGCGCTATTGGCGGTGTAACTGGTGGTGCTACTGGTAGCAATCCTGTTGGTA
>NZ_JEYB01000176.1:0-1451 GCF_000582255.1 Acinetobacter sp. 1566109
GTACGAGCGTCGTACTGGATTTTTTCAGCCAGTTGCTGGGCTGTGAGATAGGTATATGACATAATTGTATTCCTAGCGTAATTCATCGGATGTAAGGAATTTTTCATCCTTAGACCTAAAATAACCTCAAATTTAATTAAATGCAATTAAATTTTCATTGTATTAGAGGAAAAATTAATGGTTATTTGTAAGCTACCAATATTGTTGGCTGAAAGAAAAATGCGTGTAGCTGACTTAATTCGTGGTACAGGCATTAATAAGACAACTTTGCATAAGCTTTATAATGGCGAATTGACTCGAATTGATTTGGAGACCATCGATCGAATTTGTGATTATTTGGATGTACAGGTAGGGGATTTATTTGTTTTTGAAAAAGACAATAAAGAACAATCTGTTAGTAAGTAGTTTGGTCACAAATGGTCACATCAAAAAGTGAAATGGCCACAAATTATTGATCATTTGGTAAAAAATACCTTGTTTGGAAGAGAACAGGGTGATTTTTTGCCTTCAAAAAAGCTCTGAAAGTGGTGATCGATTGAGGACATTTAAGGTCAATTAAGACCATTTTTATTGTCGTGGGCACGCCATGGTCACATCTTGGTCACAAAATACAAATTACATTAAGAATATTTTTTATTGAATTGAATCACAAAGGAAGGCGGAATTTTCAAAAATATAATAAAATCAAAAAGAAAAAAGCCCTAATCTTTCGATTAGGGCCTTAGAATTTGGAGCGGGAAACGAGACTCGAACTCGCGACCCCAACCTTGGCAAGGTTATGCTCTACCAACTGAGCTATTCCCGCATATATGAGCAGTTTTTACTAAAACTTTCTCAAAAAAAACCAATTTGGAGCGGGAAACGAGACTCGAACTCGCGACCCCAACCTTGGCAAGGTTATGCTCTACCAACTGAGCTATTCCCGCATATATGAGCAGTTTTTACTAAAACTTTCTCAAAAAAAACCAATTTGGAGCGGGAAACGAGACTCGAACTCGCGACCCCAACCTTGGCAAGGTTATGCTCTACCAACTGAGCTATTCCCGCGTGCCGCTTATAATACATTAAGCAAAACAAGGGTCAACAACTTTATGCAAATAATTATGCTGATTGCATAAAATAAAAACAGAAATGAGCATTTAGAGTTATTTTTATTGATAAGTTGCCGAATAAATAGACATTTTGTTTGAAGTCAAAGCGTACAAGAGCAACTTTTGTTTGTGTGTAGACAGGGTATACTAGGTCTAAATATACGAATAATCGTAAAAGGAAAAGCTATGAGCCTTGAACAACAGTTGATTGAACGGTTACAAACCCTTGCACCTAGCCATTTGGAAGTCATTAATGAGTCTGCTGGCCACGGTGGATATTTTCCAGGTAAAGAATCACATTTTAAAGTGATTGTAGTGAGTGAAGAGTTTAACGGCTTGCGTTTGGTTCAACGTCATCAA
>NZ_JEYB01000177.1:0-1415 GCF_000582255.1 Acinetobacter sp. 1566109
CCTATGGGGTGATTCCGGTCAATTTTGATGAAGTCGATGCCGCTGAATTTATCATTCAAAATACCACGGGTTATCGTGGAGTCGATGCCGTCATTGATGCGGTCGGTTTTGAAGCCAAAGGCAGCATGCTGGAAACTGTAATGACTAACCTGAAATTAGAAGGTTCGAGTGGTTCAGCGTTAAGACAATGTATTGCAGCGGTCCGCCGCGGCGGTGTGGTGAGTGTACCTGGAGTTTATGCCGGTCCAATTCACGGCTTCCTGTTTGGTGATGCCTTTGACAAAGGTTTAACCTTTAAAATGGGACAAACTCATGTGCATAATTACTTGCCGCAGTTGCTAGAACATATCGAAAATGGAGATCTGTCTCCAGATCTGATTATTACCCATCGCATGAAACTGGAAGATGCTGCGGAAGGTTACCGTATTTTTGATAAAAAAGAAGAAGACTGTCGTAAAGTAATTCTGACGCCATAAATATGATTAAAGGAAAGCGCCATCAGGCGCTTTTTTATTTTTTATCATCATTTTATCAATCCTCTTTTTCTTGTTTTTAAGGGCTTTGTTGCACAAAGATTTGAAATGCAAAGCGCCCCTAATTGAGCCAAATTTAAGGCGTAACTTGGGTAAGTGGTCGACCTAATTCCGTAAATCTGTTGAGGACTGCTACACGTGCATGAACCTCATTGACTTGGCTATCAAAGCTCCTTGCACTGAGTTTATCTCTTAATAATTTGATGCAGTGCATTTTAGTCTCAACCAAACTTCGGCGATGATAGCCTGACCATTTTTTCCATAGTGTCCTGCCTAAACGTTTAATTGTTCTAAGTAATTCATTTCGCTCTAGCGAGCTACTCTTTGTATCTTTCCATTGTTTCGCATTTTTTCTAGGTGGAATCACCGCATGCCCATGCCGATCTGCAATGACCTGACGGCATTGCTTGGTGTCATAAGCTCCATTGGTATAAACAGAGTTAATCTGCTCATCTTGTGGAATCTGATTAAGTAAATCACCAAGCACCTGTGAATCACTGACATTATTGGTTGTAAGCTGAACTGCTCGTATTTGTAGGGTTTTAGCATCTATACCAATATGAAGTTTACGCCATTGGCGACGATATTCAGGTCCATGTTTCTTGCATTTCCATTCGCCCTCACCTAGAAACTTCATGCCTGTAGAGTCCATGAGTAGATGCAGCCCATCGCTACTTTTTTGGTAGCTGATTACAATATCAATATGCTTTTGTCTTCTACAAAGCGTGGTGTAATCTGGAGCTATCCAATTTAATTCGCAAAGTTTAATCAGACTTTGCACAAAGCCAGTGACCATACGTAAAGACAGACGGAATAAGGATTTAATCATTAAGCAGCTGAACCGTACCGGGTTTGTCGGAGACCACTTTTCTTGAGAGAATG
>NZ_JEYB01000178.1:0-1412 GCF_000582255.1 Acinetobacter sp. 1566109
AAGCCATATTAACTATTCCGACAGGACATAATCCTCTTGGTTTTAGCATGCCTGAAAGCAACCGCCGGCGTTTAGCAGAGCTCGCTAATCAGTTCCAAATTCCGGTTATTGAAGATGCAATGTATGCTGAACTACAACTCACCGAGCCTCTCCTACCCAACATTAAGGCATTTGACCAAAATGGATGGGTCTTGGTCTGTGGTAGCTATACCAAAACTGTGGCACCTGACTATCGAATTGGTTGGCTAGAAGCTGGACGCTTTCGTAATATTGTGCAGCAAATTAAATTAACAACAACCGTTGCCGAACCAACTTTACTCACCGAAACTTTAGGACTTTTTTTAGAAAATGGTGGTTACGATCTGCATTTACGTCAGCTCAAAAAGCGCTATCAACAACAAATCGATACCATCAACTCTTATATTTGTCGCTATTTTCCACTCGGTACTCGAGTTAGTCGTCCACAAGCTGGATTTATTTTATGGTTAGAGCTACCCGAATCTATTGATACATTAGAACTGTTTCATCAAGCAATGGATGAAAAGATCTTATGTATGCCAGGAATTTTATGTTCGGCTGATAAACGTTTTAGTCATTGTTTACGTATAGCAGCCTGTTTCGAATTAAATCCGAAAATGTTAAATGCTTTGATGCGCTTAGGAGAGTTAGCAAAAAATATGCTACCCGCGCAAAATGATATAACTCAAATTCCTACTAATTCAGTAGGTTGAATCAAAAATGCGGAGTTAATAAAATAAAACCATATATTTTTTATGCCTTTTATTTTATGAAAACCGAACTTCTCTCTCCCGCAGGTTCTCTTAAAAACATGCGCTATGCATTTGCTTATGGTGCAGATGCAGTATACGCAGGCCAACCTCGTTACAGCTTACGTGTACGTAATAATGCTTTTGACCATGACAACTTAAAAATTGGTATTGATGAAGCCCACGCTTTGGGTAAGAAGTTTTATGTTGTGGTAAATATTCAGCCACATAACAGCAAATTAAAAAACTTTATACGCGATCTTGAGCCAATTGTGGCTATGCAGCCAGATGCTCTGATTGAACCGTACCGGGTTTGTCGGAGACTTTTTTATTTAAGTTAGGCCACCTGACCTAACGGATTAATCTTATCATAGTACATTGCTTCAAACTCAAAAGGCGATACATAACCCAGTGCACTGTGTACACGCTTTTTATTGAACCAATCTACCCAGTTTAGTGTCGCAAGTTGTACATCTGCTAAACCTTGCCAATCTGCTTTTAAATATTCAATCACCTCTGTTTTGTATAAGCCATTCACCGTTTCAGCCAAAGCATTATCGTATGAATCACCAGTCGTACCGACTGATGCTCGTAAATTTGCAGCTTCTAAACGATTGGTATAGCGAATAGAAAGATATTGAACAC
>NZ_JEYB01000179.1:0-1394 GCF_000582255.1 Acinetobacter sp. 1566109
GTGTTCAATATCTTTCTATTCGCTATACCAATCGTTTAGAAGCTGCAAATTTACGAGCATCAGTCGGTACGACTGGTGATTCATACGATAATGCTTTGGCTGAAACGGTGAATGGCTTATACAAAACAGAGGTGATTGAATATTTAAAAGCAGATTGGCAAGGTTTAGCAGATGTACAACTTGCGACACTAAACTGGGTAGATTGGTTCAATAAAAAGCGTGTACACAGTGCACTGGGTTATGTATCGCCTTTTGAGTTTGAAGCAATGTACTATGATAAGATTAATCCGTTAGGTCAGGTGGCCTAACTTAAATAAAAAAGTCTCCGACAAACCCGGTACGGTTCAATTGAATTATTTTATAATCATCGAAGAATTCAAAAGGGTTTGGGTTTTAAGACACCAAATCAAATGGCCGAAGACTTTTATAAGTTGGCTGCCTAGAATCTCCCAAGGGAAAGTCTCCTGATAATTCAGCGTATATCATATGATCTTTGCCGGTTAAATCTTAGTAATGTCCAGTTAAATTCTGATCATCAACTACTAATTGGTAAGATACTTAACATAAGCTCTCCATTTAAGGAGTTAGACTCTTTAACTTATGATGATCTACCAAGTTTTAATATGTTAAATAACATAAGCTTGTTGGAATAATTAAGACATGAGCTATATCATTGCCTTTGTTAGTTATACTGATTTTACCGATAAAAAATATCCTGTGCAGTGTTTTCGTACAGATCTTAAGGTGAATGACATTGTGCTAGTTCGTCGAACAGATGGACAATTAAGATTTGCTACAGTTTTAAAATTAGAATATTTAAATTGGGATTGTAAAGGCTTCATCCTTTGTAAAAAATCAGAATGTTCTATTGATGATCATGGTAATTTATGCCCTCCGTCTAACTCAGCTATTATATTTGGAGTTGCGACTCCTGAAGTTTTCACAAAAAAATTAATAGATTCAGGATGGATATTACTGAGACCTCATAGTGCAACTTATAGAAAAATCTTAACAAAAACTAATGGATCACAGATTGCATATATTTTTATTAGAAAAAATGGAATTGATCTTCAGATTCTTCCTATGAACCGTACCGGGTTTGTCGGAGACCACTTTTCTTGAGAGAATGTCCCGATGAAAAAAGTAAAATACACCCCTGAAATCAGAGATAGAGCGGTTCAATTATTGATTGAATCCGAAAAAGATTATCCATCGAATTGGGCTGCGATCACAGCAATTGCGCCTAAGATTGGTTGTACTCCTGAAACACTTCGTGTTTGGTATCAAAAATATTTAGATAAACAAAATCCAGTTAAAGTACAGCAGCTTTCAGACCAAGAACGTATCAAACAACTCGAACGCGAAAATAAAGAACTGCAACGCGCCAATGAGAT
>NZ_JEYB01000180.1:0-1377 GCF_000582255.1 Acinetobacter sp. 1566109
AAAGCGATGCAGAGCCACGTTATAGTTTTAATTGCCATTGTCGAGATTGCCAAAAAGCCACAGGTTCGGCCTATGCGCCCATCGCTTTTTTTCATCAATCTGAATTGAAAATAACTGGCGAACTTAAATATTTTGAGACCGTCGGTTCTTCTGGCCGTCCTATTAAAAGAGCTTTTTGCCCGACTTGTGGTTCTCAGCTTTTTGGTTTACCTGAACTTGTTCCTGAAATGATCTCGATACGCGCAGGTACTTTGGATGACCCAAGTGTCTATCACCCTAAAGCGGAGGTTTTTGTGAGTCAGGCCTATGCTTGGGACATGTTGAACCCAAACCTTAAACATTTTGAAAAAATGATAGAGAAGAAGAAAGAAGGGTAGTTGTTCTGACAAGCTCGTACGCTTTTTCCTACATTCATTCAGGAAATTGACGTCTTTCTATGACCTAGTGAATTGCCTATGATGAACTCATCAGGAACAGGAAGTTCCAAAACGTAAAACAACAATAATAAGTTTAGGCATCAGGACGTGAGGTATTACAGGATGTATACCTAGTAACGAAATACGAAAAAAGCCCAACAGGAAGTTGGGCTTTTTTCATTTCTTATTAACGAATCTCTTTTTCGTCTAAGGCAACATAGCTAAAAGCTATATTTCAAAACCTACAAACAACAAAAAACCCCATAAATCAAATATTCATGAGGTTTAATGATGGTGCCGGCACACGGATTCGAACTGTGGACCTACTGATTACAAGTCAGTTGCTCTACCAACTGAGCTATGCCGGCGTTTCTTAGTGTTTCGTACGTTTCGTATCGGAACGGTGTGCAGTTTAGCAAAACTTCCAAACGATGCAAGCGGTTTTTTAAAAAAAACCGCTAAAAACTCATAAAATCAATCCGTTTGATGATAATTCAACCGCTTTGATCACTGCGCGAGCTTTTATTTGGGTTTCATTCCACTCAGATTCTGGATTTGAGTCAGCAACAAGCCCTGCTCCAGCTTGCACATACACTTTTTTATCACGGATAACACAAGTACGGATTGCAATCGACATATCCATTTCACCATGCCAACCTAAATATCCCACTGCTCCACCAAAGACACCTCGTTTTACGGGCTCTACTTCATCAATAATTTCCATTGCGCGTATTTTTGGGGCACCGGATAAGGTTCCTGCCGGGAAGGTTGCCTTAAATACATCAAGTGCATCGATATCATCACGCACTTCACCTTGCACATTTGAAACAATATGCATGACATGTGAATAGCGCTCAATTACCATTTGATCCGTTACTTGGACCTTACCAATTTTTGATACACGCCCTACATCATTTCGACCAAGGTCAATCAGCATCAAATGTTCAGCAATCTCTTTTTC
>NZ_JEYB01000181.1:0-1330 GCF_000582255.1 Acinetobacter sp. 1566109
GTACGAGCGTCGTACTGGATTTTTTCAGCCAGTTGCTGGGCTGTGAGATAGGTATATGACATAATTGTATTCCTAGCGTAATTCATCGGATGTAAGGAATTTTTCATCCTTAGACCTAAAATAACCTCAAATTTAATTAAATGCAATTAAATTTTCATTGTATTAGAGGAAAAATTAATGGTTATTTGTAAGCTACCAATATTGTTGGCTGAAAGAAAAATGCGTGTAGCTGACTTAATTCGTGGTACAGGCATTAATAAGACAACTTTGCATAAGCTTTATAATGGCGAATTGACTCGAATTGATTTGGAGACCATCGATCGAATTTGTGATTATTTGGATGTACAGGTAGGGGATTTATTTGTTTTTGAAAAAGACAATAAAGAACAATCTGTTAGTAAGTAGTTTGGTCACAAATGGTCACATCAAAAAGTGAAATGGCCACAAATTATTGATCATTTGGTAAAAAATACCTTGTTTGGAAGAGAACAGGGTGATTTTTTGCCTTCAAAAAAGCTCTGAAAGTGGTGATCGATTGAGGACATTTAAGGTCAATTAAGACCATTTTTATTGTCGTGGGCACGCCATGGTCACATCTTGGTCACAAAATACAAATTACATTAAGAATATTTTTTATTGAATTGAATCACAAAGGAAGGCGGAATTTTCAAAAATATAATAAAATCAAAAAGAAAAAAGCCCTAATCTTTCGATTAGGGCCTTAGAATTTGGAGCGGGAAACGAGACTCGAACTCGCGACCCCAACCTTGGCAAGGTTATGCTCTACCAACTGAGCTATTCCCGCATATATGAGCAGTTTTTACTAAAACTTTCTCAAAAAAAACCAATTTGGAGCGGGAAACGAGACTCGAACTCGCGACCCCAACCTTGGCAAGGTTATGCTCTACCAACTGAGCTATTCCCGCGTGCCGCTTATAATACATTAAGCAAAACAAGGGTCAACAACTTTATGCAAATAATTATGCTGATTGCATAAAATAAAAACAGAAATGAGCATTTAGAGTTATTTTTATTGATAAGTTGCCGAATAAATAGACATTTTGTTTGAAGTCAAAGCGTACAAGAGCAACTTTTGTTTGTGTGTAGACAGGGTATACTAGGTCTAAATATACGAATAATCGTAAAAGGAAAAGCTATGAGCCTTGAACAACAGTTGATTGAACGGTTACAAACCCTTGCACCTAGCCATTTGGAAGTCATTAATGAGTCTGCTGGCCACGGTGGATATTTTCCAGGTAAAGAATCACATTTTAAAGTGATTGTAGTGAGTGAAGAGTTTAACGGCTTGCGTTTGGTTCAACGTCATCAA
>NZ_JEYB01000182.1:0-1295 GCF_000582255.1 Acinetobacter sp. 1566109
AAAGCGATGCAGAGCCACGTTATAGTTTTAATTGCCATTGTCGAGATTGCCAAAAAGCCACAGGTTCGGCCTATGCGCCCATCGCTTTTTTTCATCAATCTGAATTGAAAATAACTGGCGAACTTAAATATTTTGAGACCGTCGGTTCTTCTGGCCGTCCTATTAAAAGAGCTTTTTGCCCGACTTGTGGTTCTCAGCTTTTTGGTTTACCTGAACTTGTTCCTGAAATGATCTCGATACGCGCAGGTACTTTGGATGACCCAAGTGTCTATCACCCTAAAGCGGAGGTTTTTGTGAGTCAGGCCTATGCTTGGGACATGTTGAACCCAAACCTTAAACATTTTGAAAAAATGATAGAGAAGAAGAAAGAAGGGTAGTTGTTCTGACAAGCTCGTACGCTTTTTCCTACATTCATTCAGGAAATTGACGTCTTTCTATGACCTAGTGAATTGCCTATGATGAACTCATCAGGAACAGGAAGTTCCAAAACGTAAAACAACAATAATAAGTTTAGGCATCAGGACGTGAGGTATTACAGGATGTATACCTAGTAACGAAATACGAAAAAAGCCCAACAGGAAGTTGGGCTTTTTTCATTTCTTATTAACGAATCTCTTTTTCGTCTAAGGCAACATAGCTAAAAGCTATATTTCAAAACCTACAAACAACAAAAAACCCCATAAATCAAATATTCATGAGGTTTAATGATGGTGCCGGCACACGGATTCGAACTGTGGACCTACTGATTACAAGTCAGTTGCTCTACCAACTGAGCTATGCCGGCGATGTGGAGTGAATTTTACAGTTTCTTAAAAAAAATACAAGCCAAAAAATGAGCATTTGGATTTTTTCTATCAATTTTTAAGCGCTTATGCGTTTGAGCTTTAAAAATGGCCTAAGGCTTCAACATATAAATAAAAGAATCAACATGTTCACCACTATTTAAAGTGACACGAACAGGTACTCTTTCGTACTCTTCGCCTTCAAAGTCATCCAGTAATTTCCAGTTTGCATCTAGATGTTCCGAGCTAAAAACAAAACCTTGCACTTGGTTAGCACTATCATCGAGTACAATTCCCGGATAGCCTAAATCTGCTCCCCAACCTTCATGACGTAGGGTTCCGTTTACCCAACCTTCTGCCCACTGGCCGCCAATATTTTCAAGTATATGCGCATTAGGGCGACCAGGGACTAAAGTGCCATAAACAAATAAACTCGACATGTAATTTTCCTTTCATGTATCAATTAATGCGCTTTCGCATGTGCGGTATAAACCACTAAAAATATTCCCAATA
>NZ_JEYB01000183.1:0-1291 GCF_000582255.1 Acinetobacter sp. 1566109
GCAAATGCAGAATATGACCCAAACTTAAAGTCGATAGATACACCTCCAGCCGTTTCACAGCAAATGTTTAATAAAGTGAAATCTGAGGGGTTAGGTCAGTATGCTTATGCAAAAGGTTTATCTAGTAAGTTTATAGAGTCTGAAGGCGTAAAACTTCATTACGTTGAAGGCGGATCTAAAGGCACACCAATTGTATTTATTCATGGTTTTGGTTCGACATGGAAAATGTGGGAACCAGTCATGCTTTCTTATATGAAAGACCATAAAGTGATTGCAATAGATTTACCGGGTTTGGGTCAATCATCTCCCATACTTAACGATGATTACTCCGCAGAGAATGTATCGAAAATTCTATTAAGTGCCATAAAACAAATTACCAAGAATGAGCCTATTTATTATGTGAGTCATGACATTGGAAATACGGCCTCTTACCCTCTAGTTGCAAATAATCAAGATTACGTTAAAAAAGTTGTCTTTATGGATTCTCCAATTCCAGATATGGAGACATTCAATCACCCGGGTTATTCACCAAAAGGACCGGGTTTAGGCTGGCATTTTGGCTATTTTAGTTTTGGTGATATTGCTGAAAAGCAAATTGCGAATGACCCAAATTTATTTCTCTCGTACTTTATTAAAACTTATGCAGGTAAAAAAGACATTTTTACGCCTGAACTCCTTGCTGAGTTGATTGAACCATATTCAACTCGAGATAAATTAAAAGCAGCTTTTGGTTATTACCATTCTCATGCTGATTCAGTTCGTCAAAATGAAGCATTACTTGCTAATGGTAAAAAGTTAACCATACCTTCTATGGCACTTACAGGCCAAAAAGGCGTAAATGATGTTTTGGTGAAAGAGATGCGAGCAAGATTTGTCGCTGATCCTGCCCAATACACTGCCATTATTTTGCCAGATACAGGACACTGGATGGTGGAAGAAAATGCTGAAGGTGTTGAAAAAAGTTTATCGAACTTTTTATTTAAATAAATATGAAATTCATCGCACTCAGGCTTAAGGCTTGGGTGCAATAAATTATTTATTTTAAATGAGTCATTAATATGAATAGATATTTTAAAAATATATCCATTTCTACAGCTTTTATTTTGGTTAGTTCATCATATGCAAATGCAGAATATGACCCAAACTTAAAGTCGATAGATACGCCACCAGCTGTTTCACAGCAAATGTTTAATAAAGTGAAATCTAATGGGCTAGGGCAATATTCTTATGCAAAAGGTTTATCTAGTAAGTTTATAGAGTCTGAAGGCGTAAAACTTCATTACGTTGAAGG
>NZ_JEYB01000184.1:0-1286 GCF_000582255.1 Acinetobacter sp. 1566109
AATGGAGTCAATTTCTCAAGACAGAACCAAATGAGGCAAATATCGTAGAGTTTGAGTGTTAAATTTTTTTATTTTATGATGAAAAGTGATTTTAACTATTAATAATTAAATTTAAAAAGCCTATCAATTTTAGATAGGCTTTTTTATAGGTAAGGATGATGGAGGTCAACCTAATGGCTCGACATTTTTTCCTCAAGGATGGTCGGAAGCAAGATTGAAATATGAACTATCAGAGACTTTTAAAAATAAGCCAGCTAGTTTACGTCCACAAGAAGGTTTTACTACTACTACACCTTCTGGGGTAAACGTTAAGTTTGTACCACCAAGCCAAAGTCCTAATTCTTCAGTGAATCAATGGTGTGGCGGGCCTTTACAATGAGGAAATAAATGAGATGAAAATTAAATTTCAATATGTTCTAAGAGAAGAGTATGAAGCTGATGAAGGAGTATATGTACCTACACTCGGTTGGGGGGTAGCCCCATATAAAAATCAAGCGGAGGGATTTGATGCATATCTTAAAGGGGATGAAGACTTTTTGGATTTTATTTCAAGCATAGATAATTTAGAACTTATATCTGAGGCTTTATTAAAAATTGAGAGTATATTGAGAAATCAAAGAAAAGAAATTATTTTTTCTCCTTACGGTGATATGGGCGGAAGTGCGAAATTTACAAAGGAAATTACGACATTTAAACTTCGTACTAACAAAACTAAAAATTATCGTGGAGAAATCTCTACTGAATTATTTTTAAAAGTATTGATTCAATGGAAAAAGTATTTGGAATCTAATACAAAAGAGTATGAGGCAGTAGTTATATAATAATTTAATTAGATTAAAGAAACATATCAATATTAGATCGGCGTTTTATATAATTAGAGAAAATTCTGCCTTTAAATCGATTCAGGAAGTGAGGAAATTCAAACTATTAGGAAGTGAATTGTTCGATCTTTTAAGAGAAGAGTTAACTGGTCAGTATGACGTTATCTATGAAAGTTAAGATAGCTTAAAAAATTACTCCCCAGTTAACCTAGTTATATGACATTCTATGGCTTCTAAAAATTTTTTAATATTTTTGAAAAATGGGGAAGTTGTAGATTTCCTTCCTAGAAAGCTCCAATTTCAAATAAATAGCTATGGATAAAACATGAATTCAATAAATCGCAGTAGTAAGTTCTTTCTTTCAGTTTTTCTAATGATGAGTCTTTCAAATACATATGCAGCAAAGACACAAGTTGAAGCGGTTGATGCTATGGAAGCTGCTGGAGCAGAAGTGGCAGAAGCGGG
>NZ_JEYB01000185.1:0-1250 GCF_000582255.1 Acinetobacter sp. 1566109
CATTAAAATCTAATCCATTTTTGCCATCGTAACCAATACCGTTACGGTCAAAACTATGGCCCGAACCAATGTAACCATAATGGATCACACCTACATCATAAGTTGGCGCAAGCTTATCGGATAACTTTAACGTATTGGTATAACCCAAAGCGACATCTGTTTCAGTTGAGTTACCTGTTACACCAAAATCAACACTTGAACCCCAAAGTGATAAATAAGCACCTGATTTATGAGAAAAAGTAAAACCACCTTGAATGGCAGGGTTATTTGAAGATTGTGTAACACCACGGAAACGATAATCTGTGGTTGCTGCTACGCTACCTGTTGTCGTGATTCCATAGAAAGATGGAGCACTTTCAGCCATAACCATGGTTGAACCTGCTGTGAGTACGCCGACTGCTACTGCTTTAAGTGCAAATTTCATCATTTTGATCTCCCCCACAATGAACGCACGATTTAATTGAATTAAACAAATTTTGTTACTTAAGCTTTAGCAATTGCTGTGCCAAGTCCATATTTCGTATCGCTGGGCTGCATAAGTTTTGAAATCAAATTCTTTTTAAAATGAAAATATCGCCTAACGCTCATAGAAATATATTTATAAAAAACAAATATATAAAATAGATTTATTACAAATCTAAAAATACTCAACATAGAAAAAACCCCTTATCGGAAATTAGTAACCGAGGTAAGAAGTATTCCTTTGATACGCGTAAATTTTCTATTTAGATCTAAAGTTGAGATATAAAAAGTATGTAAATTATTGAAGGCGGTAGATGAAATGATCTGTGATTGAGCATTTTTGCTTACTTCATTTCTGTATTTATTTCTGAGTTAAAGTCGATGAACTATTTTGGGTCTTTTTTAGGCACCAATATAAATAAAAAAAGTACTGCACAGAATTTATGCAAAATATCGCACTAGATTTGATCAGTTCAATTAAATTCTATTGGCTTATTATAACAATCGGTTCATATATACAGTACTTCTAAAAATAATGTTATACAGTAACAATTTATAAGTAGGCTTAAAATAAATCGTTGAAAAAATCAACTCAAAGCAAGGTTAAAAAGTAAACATATCCAGCAAAAAAGGATAAAAAATGAACACAAGAATCACGTATTTTTTGAAGTTTGACTATAAAATAAATGGTAAAAATCAACTAAAAAATAAATTACTTTTTTTATTTTAAACAATACATTAAGTACAAAAGGCTATGAGTAAATTTACTAAATAACATTATTTTTAGA
>NZ_JEYB01000186.1:0-1216 GCF_000582255.1 Acinetobacter sp. 1566109
GTGATAGCCTGCGAAAAGCTCCGGGGAGGCGGCAAATATCCTTTGATCCGGAGATGTCTGAATGGGGGAACCCACCTACTTTAAGGTAGGTATTGCAACATGAATACATAGTGTTGCAAGGCGAACGAGGGGAAGTGAAACATCTCAGTACCCTTAGGAAAAGAAATCAATTGAGATTCCCTCAGTAGCGGCGAGCGAACGGGGATCAGCCCATTAAGTTATGTGTGTTTTAGTGGAACGCTCTGGGAAGTGCGAACGTAGAGGGAGATATTCCCGTACACGAAAGGGCACACATAATGATGACGAGTAGGGCGAGGCACGTGAAACCTTGTCTGAATATGGGGGGACCATCCTCCAAGGCTAAATACTCCTGACTGACCGATAGTGAACCAGTACCGTGAGGGAAAGGCGAAAAGAACCCCTGTGAGGGGAGTGAAATAGATCCTGAAACCGCATGCATACAAGCAGTGGGAGCACCTTCGTGGTGTGACTGCGTACCTTTTGTATAATGGGTCAGCGACTTATATTCAGTAGCGAGGTTAACCGTATAGGGGAGCCGTAGAGAAATCGAGTCTTAATAGGGCGTTTAGTTGCTGGGTATAGACCCGAAACCAGGCGATCTATCCATGAGCAGGTTGAAGGTTGGGTAACACTAACTGGAGGACCGAACCCACTGTCGTTGAAAAGCCAGGGGATGACTTGTGGATAGGGGTGAAAGGCTAATCAAGCCTGGTGATAGCTGGTTCTCCCCGAAAGCTATTTAGGTAGCGCCTCGGACGAATACCATAGGGGGTAGAGCACTGTTTCGGCTAGGGGGTCATCCCGACTTACCAAACCGATGCAAACTCCGAATACCTATGAGTACTATCCGGGAGACAGACTGCGGGTGCTAACGTCCGTAGTCAAGAGGAAAACAATCCAGACCGCCAGCTAAGGCCCCAAAATCATAGTTAAGTGGGAAACGATGTGGGAAGGCATAGACAGCTAGGAGGTTGGCTTAGAAGCAGCCACCCTTTAAAGAAAGCGTAATAGCTCACTAGTCGAGTCGGCCTGCGCGGAAGATGTAACGGGGCTAAAACTATGTGCCGAAGCTGCGGATTTGACATTAGTCAAGTGGTAGGGGAGCGTTCTGTAAGCCGATGAAGGTGTATTGAGAAGTATGCTGGAGGTATCAGAAGTGCGAATGCTGACGTGAGTAACGACAAAACGGGTGAAA
>NZ_JEYB01000187.1:0-1208 GCF_000582255.1 Acinetobacter sp. 1566109
CCTGTTTCTCGATGGTAGGCGTAAATAAGCCATTGTTTATTATTTTTATTTCCCACAAAAGTCCAAAACTCATCAACTTCAAGAGACTCATAATGACTTTGTTTAGGCTGAATTTGGTAGGTCGATTCGGTTAAAGTACGTAAAACTTTACCGATACTGATTCGCTCAACTTCAGCGATATCTCGTATACCACTACCTCTGACCATCAACTGTAATATTTTTCGAGTAATGCCTGAATTACATCCTAGATAGCTCAGAGCATGGTCACCAATAAACTGACGTTTGCAGTCTTTGCATTGGTAGTTTTGTTTCCCATCTACTTTGATGCCATTTTTCTTTATACTGTCACTGAGGCAGGTTGGACATTTGATTTCTAGAGTTATTTGCATTTCTCTATTTTATCAAAATTCAACCTGCTTTTTTTAGCATACTTTTTGATACACCACCAAATATTCTAAATGCTTGAACTGTTAAAATTAAATTTCTTATTTGACAAAATTTAAGCATCCTTTTATAAAACCTCAACTAAAGTTGTGATTAATAGAAATGACTGAAACGAATCAAAGCCGTTTGTTGACTGTAGGTGAAGTTGCAAAACGCAGTGGTGTTGCAGTTTCAACGCTTCATTTTTACGAGTCTAAAGGTTTAATTAAAAGTATAAGAACCAATGGTAATCAACGTCGTTTTACTTTAGTGGTGTTGCGTTACATTGCGATCATTAAAATTGCCCAAAAAGTTGGGATTCCCTTAGATGAAATTAAACAAGCTTTAAGTAAGTATCCGATGGGATCTAAATTAACTGCACAGCAATGGAAAGAGTTATCTCTTGATTGGCGGAAAAGTTTGGATGATCGTATTCAAAAACTTACGCGACTTAGAGATGAAATGGATTGGTGTATAGGTTGTGGGTGCTTGTCATTAGAGCAATGTCCACTAAGAAATCCAAATGATGTATTGGGACAAGAAGGTGTTGGGGCACGTATTTTAGAAAGATCATAGCGCATAAATTTGTTGATTGATTCTATTGCTAATAATGTACCGCTTGGAATAATTAATTATTTTGTAAGTTACTCTCTATGAAGGTTTTTTATTGTAAACAGTTTATATAAAACATGAATTTTTTTGATATCTTTATTTTTTTTAGTAAGAAGTAAAATTTATGAAAAAAACTATCTTTCTTGGATTAGCGCTTGTTTCGTTAACGGCTT
>NZ_JEYB01000188.1:0-1190 GCF_000582255.1 Acinetobacter sp. 1566109
ACAGAAAATAGACCATCGGAAACCTGGCGAGAGCCAGGTTTTTTTATTGCAAAATATTGATATACATTGCCATTAATCAGGTTTATGTTAGCATGCGCCAAGCACTGATTGACCTAGTTAAAGCCGCATGTCTCCTAGTCCACAATATAAATTTTTACGCCAAGCTCCTCGAGATGGTCTTAGTACTGCCATGCAACCATCGCGCTGGCAGCAACTTCATATTGACCCGTGGTTATGCCTATTTTTATTTCTAAATGCCCTATTAGGTTTAACGGTACTATATAGTGCATCTGCACAAGATGTAGGCTTAGTCAGTAAACAAGCCATGAGTTTTGGTATTGGCTTTTTAGTCATGATTAGTCTGGCTCAAATTCCCCCTAAGGTTTATCAAGCTTTTTCACCTTACTTTTATTTATTTGCACTATTTTCCTTAATTGGAGTTATGGTCTTTGGTGAAGTCCGCATGGGGGCTAAACGCTGGATCGATATTCCCGGTTTCGGGAGCGTGCAACCCAGTGAGTTCATGAAAATTGGCATGCCAATGATGATTTCATGGTTTTTAGCACGCAAACCACTTCCTCCAAGCTTTTCTCAAGTTGTTTTATCATTAATGTTAATTGGTGTTCCTTTCTTACTGATTGCAGAACAACCTGACTTAGGAACATCCCTACTCGTATTAGCAAGTGGTATTTTCGTACTATTTTTAAGTGGGTTATCTTGGCGCATGATCGGTGCCGCAGCAGCTTGTGCAGCTATTGTTATTCCAATTGCCTGGGAATTTCTTTTACACGACTATCAGCGTCAACGGGTTCTAACGCTACTTGACCCAGAAGCAGATGCATTAGGAACAGGATGGAATATTATTCAGTCCAAAACAGCTATTGGTTCTGGTGGTTTCTCAGGTAAAGGCTTTCTTGAAGGTACACAATCACATTTACACTTTTTACCCGAAGGCCATACTGACTTTATTATTGCGGCTTATTCCGAAGAATTTGGCCTAATTGGCGTACTTATATTAGTTATTCTTTATTCAGCTATTATTTTTAGAACATTTCAGATTGGTTTACAGAGCTTTCATAACTACGGTCGTTTAGTTGCTGGTGCCTTTGGTTTGTCTTTTTTTGTTTATGTATTTGTAAACGCAGGAATGGTCTAAAAATAATAGCTGAATAAAGAATAACTAATATAAG
>NZ_JEYB01000189.1:0-1186 GCF_000582255.1 Acinetobacter sp. 1566109
AATCAAAAGTATGGCAGCTGAATTAGCTAAAGGTTTAAAAACTCCTGAAGATTTAAACCAAATGACAGCCATATTTAAAAAGTTCATGATCGAAACCGCTCTGAATACTGAGCCTTCTGAACATTTAGGCTATGAAAAGCAT
The DNA here is from genome assembly GCF_000582255.1 of Acinetobacter sp. 1566109. Lineage (NCBI taxonomy): Bacteria > Pseudomonadati > Pseudomonadota > Gammaproteobacteria > Moraxellales > Moraxellaceae > Acinetobacter > Acinetobacter sp. 1566109. Next base: position 143 of record NZ_JEYB01000189.1, read on the forward strand.
CAACCTAAGAAAGGATCTAATGCACGTAATGGTTTTAGCTCCAAAACAGTTCTAACACAAGATGGGCAGCTTGCTTTAGATATCCCTCGTGATCGTGACGGCTCTTTTGAACCACAGATTATTAAGAAGCATCAAACGCGCATTACTAGCATGGATGATCAAATTCTTTCGCTATATGCGAAAGGAATGACAAATAGAGAAATTGTTGCTTTTTTTAAAGAAATGTACGATGCCGATGTATCTGCCTCCCTTATTAGTAAGGTAACGGATGCTGTCATTGAACAAGTGACAGAATGGCAAAATAGAACACTCGATAGTCTTTATCCTGTTGTCTATTTAGATTGCATTGTTGTTAAGGTTCGTCAGCATTCAACAGTAATCAATAAATCAGTTTATTTAGCATTAGGCATTAACTTGGATGGCCAAAAAGAACTTCTTGGCAGGTGGCTTGCTCAAACAGAAGGTTCCAAATTCTGGCTGTCAGTCATGACAGAGCTTAAAAATCGAGGAGTGCAAGATATTCTTGTTGCCTGTGTAGACGGGCTAAAAGGCTTTCCTGATGCGATAGCCTCTGTCTACCCTCATACTGACATCCAGCTGTGTATCGTACATGTTGTACGCAATAGCCTGAGATTTGTGAGCTGGAAGGACTACAAAGCTGTAACAGCAGGATTGAAGGCGATCTATCAGGCAAGTACAGAGGAAAATGCTTTAAAGTCCCTAGATATCTTGTGCGATCAATGGAATCACCAGTATCCAAAAATTGGAGAATCCTGGCGGGCAAATTGGGAAAATATCCGAACGATCTTTAGCTATCCTGCTGAAATACGTCATGCGATTTATACAACAAATGCAATTGAATCATTGAATAGCGTGATTCGCCATTCAACTAAAAAGAGAAAGATCTTCTCTTCTGATGATTCAGTGAAAAAGGTCATTTATTTAGCAACTTCAAATGCTGCTAAAAAATGGACCATGCCAATTCAAAATTGGCGTTTAGCAATGAATTGGTTTACGATTCAGTTCGATGATCGATTAAAAGAT
>NZ_JEYB01000190.1:0-1171 GCF_000582255.1 Acinetobacter sp. 1566109
CCCGCTTCTGCCACTTCTGCTCCAGCAGCTTCCATAGCATCAACCGCTTCAACTTGTGTCTTTGCTGCATATGTATTTGAAAGACTCATCATTAGAAAAACTGAAAGAAAGAACTTACTACTGCGATTTATTGAATTCATGTTTTATCCATAGCTATTTATTTGAAATTGGAGCTTTCTAGGAAGGAAATCTACAACTTCCCCATTTTTCAAAAATATTAAAAAATTTTTAGAAGCCATAGAATGTCATATAACTAGGTTAACTGGGGAGTAATTTTTTAAGCTATCTTAACTTTCATAGATAACGTCATACTGACCAGTTAACTCTTCTCTTAAAAGATCGAACAATTCACTTCCTAATAGTTTGAATTTCCTCACTTCCTGAATCGATTTAAAGGCAGAATTTTCTCTAATTATATAAAACGCCGATCTAATATTGATATGTTTCTTTAATCTAATTAAATTATTATATAACTACTGCCTCATACTCTTTTGTATTAGATTCCAAATACTTTTTCCATTGAATCAATACTTTTAAAAATAATTCAGTAGAGATTTCTCCACGATAATTTTTAGTTTTGTTAGTACGAAGTTTAAATGTCGTAATTTCCTTTGTAAATTTCGCACTTCCGCCCATATCACCGTAAGGAGAAAAAATAATTTCTTTTCTTTGATTTCTCAATATACTCTCAATTTTTAATAAAGCCTCAGATATAAGTTCTAAATTATCTATGCTTGAAATAAAATCCAAAAAGTCTTCATCCCCTTTAAGATATGCATCAAATCCCTCCGCTTGATTTTTATATGGGGCTACCCCCCAACCGAGTGTAGGTACATATACTCCTTCATCAGCTTCATACTCTTCTCTTAGAACATATTGAAATTTAATTTTCATCTCATTTATTTCCTCATTGTAAAGGCCCGCCACACCATTGATTCACTGAAGAATTAGGACTTTGGCTTGGTGGTACAAACTTAACGTTTACCCCAGAAGGTGTAGTAGTAGTAAAACCTTCTTGTGGACGTAAACTAGCTGGCTTATTTTTAAAAGTCTCTGATAGTTCATATTTCAATCTTGCTTCCGACCATCCTTGAGGAAAAAATGTCGAGCCATTAGGCTGACCTTGTTTATCCTTTTCTACCTCATTGGCAAATCTAAGACTGGCTATTAC
>NZ_JEYB01000191.1:0-1146 GCF_000582255.1 Acinetobacter sp. 1566109
ATTAAATAAGTAGAAACATTCTCTATAACTAATCTTTTTCCTAAAATATCCTGCACACGTAAAATACGTTCAGCCACATATTTAACAGCGGCTTCTGTCATCGGTATGGGCAACAAATCGTATAAATAGCCGCCGTCATTTGTATAACTTAAATGTTCAGAATAAATTGGTACATCATATTGTTCTAAAAAGTGTTTTACTTTACCTATAAATTCGAGATTAAGCGGATGCGGCCCTCCAATAGATAATGACAAGCCGTGACAAATTAACGGCGCTTTTTCAGCACACTGTGCAAGTAGTTTTGCATGTCGACCACCAAAACCTAACCAGTTTTCTGGGGCAACTTCGATAAAGTCCGGATATGTTTTTGCAGCTAGAAACGAATCTATAAAGTCACGTCTCAAACCAAGCCCCACACCATTCAACTCCATCATGGTGATTACTCCTTTTGGAAATGATGCCGACACTTACTAGAAGGCCGACATCATCCATGATTAGATTGTTTACTTGGCGCCACACTTGCCATCAGCAACTTTTTTATCTGCCCGACTATGGCTCTCTTCTTCGTCTTTAGCCAAGAAGCAAACACCTGCAAAAATAAGAATAGCGCCAGTAACTTTTGTAAATGTTAGCGGTTCATTAAACAGCCAAATCGACAAAAACATGACCGTGATGAGTTCTAAATGTGAAGCTGCAAAAGCCGGCCCTATAGGCGCATGCTTTAATAAGTTCATCCAGATAAAAAAGGCACCTATATATCCAATAAAAGCCCCATAAATCCAAGGATGTCCAAAAACTCGGAACAGCCAATCTACATCAAAAGTTAAAGGCATCGCATGAATGGAAGCTAACTTAAAACTGATTTGAGCCAATGTATCGAAGAGCATTAATATTAAAAAACCAATAATATAAAATTTTTTCATGCCCCAATCCCAACAATAGTGACACCGACCGCAATCAGAACTACACCAATTAAGCGATTTCGAGTTAGTTTTTCATTAAAGAATAAGCGCCCAGCAAGCATAATCACGACAATGTTGATACAGCCTAACATGACCCCAATAGAGAGTGGAACTAACGAGAGGAAAGCAAGCCAAACGACAAACTCAAAGATATAGCAAAAAATTTTATATTATTGGTTTTTTA
>NZ_JEYB01000192.1:0-1134 GCF_000582255.1 Acinetobacter sp. 1566109
TGGTTCTACACCCACCGCTGTTGAAGCAATGATCTTGGCACGTGGTTTGAGGTTGTAAGCCTGAACTGCTTCATCAGAAGCAATCAGTAGAGCTGCTGCGCCATCGTTGATGCCTGAAGCATTGCCCGCAGTAACTGTGCCATCTGCTTTCACAACTGGTTTAAGTTTGCTTAAGCCTTCAAGTGTGGTTGATGCACGTGGATGTTCATCGGTATCAATCACAACAGTCTCCCCCTTACGCTGGGGGATTTCAACTGCCACGATTTCTTTAGAAAAAAAGCCTTTGGCTTGCGCGCTTGCGGTGCGTTGTTGGCTCACCAAGGCAAACTGGTCCTGATCTGCACGATTGACGTTGAACTGTTCAGCGACGTTTTCGGCAGTCTGGGGCATGGTGTCTACACCATACCATTCTTTAAGTTTGGGGTTAATGAAACGCCAACCCATGGTGGTATCTTCAATCTTCTGGCTACGGCCAAAAGCACTGTCAGACTTACCCATCACATAGGGGGCACGGCTCATACTTTCCACACCACCTGCAATCACCAAGTTCGCTTCACCTGCTTTAATGGCACGGGCAGCAATAGCAATCGCATCGAGTGATGAACCGCATAAACGGTTAATGGTGGTTGCCGGCACCTGATACGGTAAACCAGCAAGCAGTGCTGACATACGGCCAACATTACGGTTGTCTTCACCGGCTTGGTTGGCACAGCCATAAATCACATCATCGACCTGTTCCCAATCTACACTTGGGTTACGCTGCATGAGGGCTTTAATGGGTACAGCACCAAGGTCATCGGCACGAACGGGAGCAAGGCCACCTGCATAACGGCCGAATGGAGTACGGATGGCATCGATGATATAAGCATTTTTTAATGTCATTTCCCTACTTCCTTACCCTTGGGTCGCATCAATCAAAGTTGCACCTGTTAAAGCCTGTAACTCATCAAAGCTAAGACCTTCTACTTTCTCAATCACCTTTAAACCATCTTTGGTCACATCAATTACACACAGGTCAGTGTAAATACGGTCAACACAGTGTTTACCCGTTACCGGATAAGTCAGCTCAGCCACAATCTTTGGTTCACCCTGTTTGGTCACATGGTCTGTGGTGATAAATACTTTCTTGGCACC
>NZ_JEYB01000193.1:0-1132 GCF_000582255.1 Acinetobacter sp. 1566109
GCCGACTTCCCTTATCTACATTATTCTATTAACTAGAGGCTATTCACCTTGGAGACCTGATGCGGTTATTAGTACGACCAAATATTCTAAGATTTTACCTCTTCATTTTCAAGGATCCCTATCATTGCACCAGATAATATACAATAGTATACTACTTTACCAATATTCAATGCTTATCGCTAACTGAATTAATTCCAAGCACTCAAATATTGTTAACAAGAAAAGAAAACTCTTCCTGGGAATAATAGAAATGTCTCAAGAGGAATAGACGTTACCGTTTCTTATACTATTTGGTTCAGGAATATTAACCTGATTCCCTTTCGATAACTTATAACCAAATGTTATACTTTCAACAGATTTCACTTATCTCTTAGGATCGACTAACCCATAGATAATCACTATTCCTATGGAACCTTTCTCCACTTCAGTCTTCAAAGATCTCATTTGAATATTTGCTACTTCCACCAAGATCTGCACTAATGAATGTTCCATATTCGTTCACACGATATACTTCACAACATTCATCACGCATTCCTACTCAACACCATACAATCCTAATTGTGTTGGCTATGTATAGGTTATTCGCTTTAGCGCCATCCATTTTCAGGGCTACTTCATTCGGCAGGTGAGTTGTTACACACTCCTTAGCGGATTCCGACTTCCATGGCCACCGTCCTGCTGTCTAGATGAACTAACACCTTTTACATCGAACTGAGCGAATAATAAGGCACCGTAACATAGCGTTCGGTTGATCCCGCATTGCCAGTCCAGCTTACCCGGAATGGCCCACTTGCAACTCATATTCAAACTCAGAGATTAATTAAACATCCCCGATTTCTTACCCATTGAAAGTTTGAGAATAGGTCCAGGATATTCCATCCCAGAAACCTCTAATCATTCGCTTTACCTCATAAAACTATTTCAAAAGTTGCAGCTATCCTGAGGGAAATTTCGGAATGAACCAGCTACTAGATGGTTCGATTAGTCTTTCGCCCCTATACCCAAATTTAAAGATCAATTTGCACGTTAGAATCCAATCGAACCTCCACCAGAGTTTCCCCTGGCTTCGTCCTATTCAGGCATAGTTCACCATCTTTCGGGTCCCTCCCTATATGCTCATACTCGAATCTTT
>NZ_JEYB01000194.1:0-1130 GCF_000582255.1 Acinetobacter sp. 1566109
TGATGTGTGCTGAGAAAACAGGAGGTTTTAACTTGGTAAACTATAGACACTCATCAGGAGTTTACCATGAGCAAGAAACAGAAGACTTACACCGCAGAATTTAAAGTTGAAGCAATAAAATTGATTGAAGCCAATCAAGGCAATGTATCGGAAACAGCCAGACAACTTGGCATTTCAATGCAAACTCTTTCAAATTGGAATAATAAAGCAAAGACTGGCACCTTAGCAGGCACTAAACAATATTCACCTGATCTAAATGCCTTACTCGAAGAAAATAAAAAGCTCAAACAACAGCTCAAAACAGCTGAAATGGAACGTGAATTTCTAAAAAAGGCAGCAGCGTACTTTGCGAAAGAAAGTCAGTAAGGTACGCCTATATGAAACAGCAAAGATATTTATTCCCGATTAGCTTTATGGCTAGATTACTTCACGTTTCAGTGTCACGATTTTATGATTGGCTAAAACGAGGCATGAATAAAAGATTGGTTCAGCGAAATCAACAGACAATTTTGGTCAAAATAGCTCATGAGGAAACTAAACAAAGCTATGGCTATATTCGATTAACTAAGCATTTACAAGCGCAAGGTATCAAAATCAGTACGTATGCTGTACGTCAAATAAAAAAGCTCAACCAGCTGTATTGTAAGCGTCATAAGCGTTTCAAAAGAACTACGAAGAGTGATCATAATCGAGCGATCTACGCAAATTTACTAGAGCAACAGTTTTCAATGACTAAGCCCAATCTTGCATGGTCAAGCGATATTACATACATTTGGACTGCTGAAGGTTGGTTATACTTGGCAGCAGTAAAAGACCTGTACACGAAACAAGTGGTTGGCTATAGCTTAAATGAGCGTATGACCGCACAACTTGTTTGCAATGCACTGACTATGGCGATTCGTAATCAAAAACCAACGAAAGGCTTAATTATTCATTCGGACAGAGGCAGCCAATATTGCAGCCATGAATATCGAAAGATACTGGAAAAATGTGATTTTCAAGGTTCAATGAGCAAACGTGGGGACTGTTACGATAATGCACCGATTGAAAGTTTCTGGGGCATACTCAAGAATGAATTAGTGCATCATTGCAACTATAAAACCAGAGATGAAGCTAAAGCAGATATTACA
>NZ_JEYB01000195.1:0-1080 GCF_000582255.1 Acinetobacter sp. 1566109
TTTTATCAGCTATCTGATGCTCAAATTAATCTATTCGGGAATCAATTATCACGTTTACATGAGCTTTCCCATTTAGCCTCAGAAGGTGAAAGTTATGAGATTTTAGCTGCTAAAATTAAGGATATGCTTAGAAACCCTCACCAACAACAGCAGTTTTTGCCACACTTAAAGAACTTAGGGTTTAAAGCTTGAGTGTATTGAAGAATACACTTATTGTATTCTTCAATACGTATCCTAAATACACAGCAATACACTATGAAAACAAGTACAAAATACAGTGTTAGTGATGCAGCCACACTGTATAAGAAATCTCGTGCTACACTTTATAAAGATATAAAAAATGGGGTGTTAAGTCGTGATCATGATGGCTCTATCGACTTCTCTGAGTTACTCCGCGTTTATGGTGAACCTTTTAGTGGAAAACACTCAAAACACACTGATACGTCTCCAACACAAACTATAAATACACCTGAATACACAGACAATACAGTTATTGAACTAAAGAATCAGATCGATTTTCTAAAGAAACAGTTAGAAAAAGCAGAAGATCGCGAAGCTAAAGCAAATTCTCGTATTGATACATTACTTACCCTAATTGAAATGAAGCCAACTCAGGTTCATCCCACACCAACTTCAGATCAATCTTCAGTGCAATCTAGTCCATCTCAAGTAGAACCTACATTGAATGTAGATAACGACAAACATGACGGATTGACTACTCCGGAAAAAACGGAAAATAAGCGTATTCCGGTGCCGGAGCCGGTTGAACCGGAGCAGCCGAAAAGAGGGTGGTTAAGCCGGTTTTTCTTGCCGAATGGCTAAGGGTACTATTCAACTGAGCTAATCAAAGTTGTAAGGATTTGATTAAAGAATAGCCATATTACGTGAAAGATCACAAAAAAAAGCCCGAACAGTGATGCTCGGGCTATAAACTTTGAAATAAGTGTATGAATTTCAAGGTAAATTATAACACGTTTCGTATAACGTGTATTATGTTAATTTTAGAAAAATTAAACTTGTAAAATATTAACATAACTGTCTGACATTTCTTGCAGATCTAACTTAGTAGTAACATTTAGA
>NZ_JEYB01000196.1:0-1034 GCF_000582255.1 Acinetobacter sp. 1566109
AGACCATAAAGTGATTGCAATAGATTTACCGGGTTTGGGTCAATCATCTCCCATACTTAACGATGATTATTCGGCAGAAAATACATCAAAAATCTTGATTGGTGCGATTAAAAAAATTGCTGGTAAAGGGCCAATCTATTATGTCAGTCACGATTTAGGTAATTCGGCTTCTTATCCACTGGTTGCCAATAATCAGGGCTATATCAAAAAAGTAGTATTTATGGACTCGCCAATTCCAGATCGTGCGATGTTTGGATATCCGGGATACACACTTGATGGTCCAGGTCTGGGTTGGCACTTTGGTTATTTCAGCTTTGGTGATATTGCTGAAAAGCAAATTGCACATGATCCAGATTTATTTTTCTCGTACTTTATTAAAACTTATGCAGGTAAAAAAGACATTTTTACGCCTGAACTCCTTGCTGAGTTGATTGAACCATATTCAACTCGAGATAAATTAAAAGCAGCTTTTGGTTATTACCATTCTCATGCTGATTCAGTTCGTCAAAATGAAGCATTACTTGCTAATGGTAAAAAGTTAACCATACCTTCTATGGCACTTACAGGCCAAAAAGGCGTAAATGATGTTTTGGTGAAAGAGATGCGAGCAAGATTTGTCGCTGATCCTGCCCAATACACTGCCATTATTTTGCCAGATACAGGACACTGGATGGTGGAAGAAAATGCTGAAGGTGTTGAAAAAAGTTTATCGAACTTTTTATTTAAATAAATATGAAATTCATCGCACTCAGGCTTAAGGCTTGGGTGCAATAAATTATTTATTTTAAATGAGTCATTAATATGAATAGATATTTTAAAAATATATCCATTTCTACAGCTTTTATTTTGGTTAGTTCATCATATGCAAATGCAGAATATGACCCAAACTTAAAGTCGATAGATACGCCACCAGCTGTTTCACAGCAAATGTTTAATAAAGTGAAATCTAATGGGCTAGGGCAATATTCTTATGCAAAAGGTTTATCTAGTAAGTTTATAGAGTCTGAAGGCGTAAAACTTCATTACGTTGAAGG
>NZ_JEYB01000197.1:0-980 GCF_000582255.1 Acinetobacter sp. 1566109
TCGGCAATCAGTTTGCCACTTCGTTCCCGGATGGTAGCCATCAGTTAAACCTCCTAAGCCTTATTGCAAGGCATCCATGCTTAAACCGGTGAATTTAAGCATTTCAGTTTCAATGCGTTCCCAAACAAAAAGAATTTTTCGACCACCAAAAGGACGGATGTAGTGAACACCTTCAATAAAGACACTGTCCTTCAGTTGGTTGCGGATAGTACGAGCGTCGTACTGGATTTTTTCAGCCAGTTGCTGGGCTGTGAGATAGGTATATGACATAATAGAGCCTCATATTTTTTACTAGGTAACTAGGAAAAATTATTCCTAAGACATAAATTATCATATTTTTATGTTGTTGCAAGTACTTTTTATGATTTAACTAGGAAATTTTATGATTATCTCAAACTTGGCGGTTTTATTAGCAGAAAGGAAACTTAAGGTTGCTGATTTGGTGAGAAGTACTGGAATTAATAAATCTACTTTGCATAAACTTTATAATGATGAATCTGTACGGATTGATTTTGAAACCATTGATAAAATTTGTATTGCATTAGATGTAGAAGTGGGCGATTTATTGATTTTTAAGAAAATTGATAATAATCAAAATGATAATAGCTAGTTTGGTCACAAATGGTCACATCAAAAAGTGAAATGGTCACAAATCTTTGATCGTTTGGTAAAAAACACCTTGTTTGGAAGAGAACAGGGTGATTTTTTGCTTTCAAAAAAGCTCTGAAAGTGGTGATCGATTGAGGACATTTAAGGTTAATTGAGGCCATTTTTATTGTCGTGGGCACGCCATGGTCACATCTTGGTCACAAAATACAAATTACATTAAGAATATTTTTTATTGAATTGAATCACAAAGGAAGGCGGAATTTTCAAAAATATAATAAAATCAAAAAGAAAAAAGCCCTAATCTTTCGATTAGGGCCTTAGAATTTGGAGCGGGAAACGAGACTCGAACTCGCGACCCCAACCTTGGCAAG
>NZ_JEYB01000198.1:0-979 GCF_000582255.1 Acinetobacter sp. 1566109
TCACCAGAAGCTTACTTAGGAACTAATATTGAAAATGTACCTAATGCATTTCTTATGCTTGGGCCAAATGTTTTGGTCTATGACTCATTTATTGGTCTTGCCGAAGCACAACTGCAATATATTGTAGATGGTTTGCTACAAATGAAGGCAAAAGGTATTGCTAAGCTTTCAGTGAAATCAGAAGTGATTAAAAAGCACAACGACTTGGTACAAAAACATCTGCAAACCACTGTATTTAATAGTGGGGGATGTAAAAGTTACTACCTTGATGCAAATGGGCGTAACTTTGCAGCATGGCCATGGTCATTGAAAAAGCTTAAACAGCGTTTACATCATTTAAAGTTAGAAGAATATGATGTGGTTTATGAAGCTGATTTGATAAAAGCAAAACCTAAAGCTGAAGAAGTTGCTGGTTAATAACTTTATAAAAGCCCATTTTAATTTATTGAAATGGGCTTTTTATTATTGAACGGATTGAACAATAAATTAAAATTCAACAAATAATTTAATGAAGTTAAATTGAAAAATAAATTTAAATATACTTAAAAATAAAAGTAGGTGAATAATGCTATATAAGTTTTTGTTAAAAAATATAGTTATTTTTAAAAATGAATTTTTAAGTGAAAAGTATTATTTTTACTCTTTTTAAAATTGCAAATTTTTTTCAGCTTCCTGAATAATCCTCATGAGCTCTTGATGTCTTTTATTTTGGGTATCTAAATACGCCCAGTACCCTAATACAAACACGATACTCACGCACAACACTATTAATACTTTATTGATCATTATTATTATCTCTATGTTTTTAATGTTAATGATCTTAACAAAAAATAACCAGTTTGTGAATATTTTCACATTTATTTACAATAATTATTAATCACTTAAACCATTGATATAAAAAATGTTTTCTAATTTGCAATTTTAAAAAGAGTAAAAATAATACTTTTCACTTAAAAATTCATTTTTAAAAATAACTATA
>NZ_JEYB01000199.1:0-904 GCF_000582255.1 Acinetobacter sp. 1566109
CCATAAATTAAAAACTAAGTGATTATGTAAATACTCTAAAATGGCTTTACCAGCATCTTCAAAATCTCTAAAGTTTTCATAAAAAAGACTCATAACTACTCACTATCAATACTTTAAAAATTTATACAACTTTATTTAAACTATTGTATTTAAAGATTAATTTAAAAATTTCATAGATATAATATATCGTAAAATTTATTTTTCTTAATATTTTTTACGATATATTCTTAAACGACTCTATATAGAAAATATAACTTTTTAGTTAACAACGTAAGCGTCCGCTGATCCCCACTTTTTCTAACTCTGACTTAGGTAACGATTTCCAAGATTTAGCCAATGCCATTTATCGAGATGATAGAAATGTCGATATTGGTTATGATTTTATTAGAGGCGCTGATATCAACTTTGATATTCATGAACAGCTCTATTCTTATTATTTCCTTCTTAGATCAATACTTAAGGGTATTTTTCCAATACAAAATCTTCTGAATTACGATGACATTCTAAATGTTACTACTAAGTTAGATCTGCAAGAAATGTCAGACAGTTATGTTAATATTTTACAAGTTTAATTTTTCTAAAATTAACATAATACACCTTATACGAAACGTGTTATAATTTACCTTGAAATTCATACACTTATTTCAAAGTTTATAGCCCGAGCATCACTGTTCGGGCTTTTTTTATGATTTTTCACGTTCCACGCCTATTCTTTGATCAATGTTCCACAACTTTGTTCATATCAGTTAAACAATCGTGGTTAATCATAGGGTCTAAAAAAACGGCTCCAAAAGCCTCTTTTTTCCGGTTCCTGTTCAATGTGCTCCGGTACTGGAATCCGCTTATTTTCAGTCTGCCCCGGCGTAGTCAATACATCATGTTTTGGCTCAGATTCTGGCCGAGG
>NZ_JEYB01000200.1:0-893 GCF_000582255.1 Acinetobacter sp. 1566109
GCAACGTATAGAAATGGAAAAAAGAATAGCTGAAAAAGAGGCTGCAAATTCAGATAAGAAATAGCATTAGCTGTTCAATGAATATCTCTTTGTAGTTGGCGTACGCTCGGTATGCTTGTATAACGTTTTACGATATATCCGGCTTCTGTCAGCATTTGATCGCGTAGACGGTCTTCTTCTGCTTTTTCAAGATGAGTAGGGTCATCTAACTCAATAATAGCAATTACTTCCATTTTGTCATTAAGCAAAACAAAGTCGGTAACTTTACGATTGAACTGGCTACGAACCTTATAGTCATTGCTGGTGATTAATGCGCTAAACGCCACTTGAGCTAAAACATGGCAAGCTGGGAAACTCTGTTTTAGACGTATAAACATTTGAGTTTCAAAATTAGTAATGACAGGACGAGCAAAGAATTTTTGTTTTGGGAATAAATAGGGACGTAAACAAACAACAAGAAAAATACAGGTGCTTAAGCAACCTAAAATAATAAAAAATAAGTGACTCGATTCGAACATGTGACAACATCATACAAATAAAAACCCACTCGTAATGAGTGGGTTTTTAAGAATCTTGGCTCTCCCACCTGGGCTCGAACCAGGGACCTGCGGATTAACAGTCCGTCGCTCTACCGACTGAGCTATGGGAGAATCTGGAAAAGGATTTTAGGCAGGAAAGGGGGCTGGGTCAAGCCTTAATAGCAGAATTAGTGAGAATATCTAATCGTTTGGCTTAAAAATACACGAAACATTGATTTTATTCAAAATAATAGAAAGTTATTAGATGATTAGAAAAGAAAAAACCCGCAATAAATGCGGGCTTTTAGAATCTTGGCTCTCCCACCTGGGCTCGAACCAGGGACCTGCGGATTAACAGTCCGTCGCTCTACCGAC
>NZ_JEYB01000201.1:0-888 GCF_000582255.1 Acinetobacter sp. 1566109
TACCACAACTTTCGCTGTCGGATCGTTCACTGTACCGGTTAATGCAGGTGTACTGTCATTGGTTAATGCTGTTGTTACTGCAACTGTTGGGGCAACTGCATCTACTACACCTGTGCCAGGTAATGACGGGTTGCCCGCTGGGTCAGTCGCTGTCGCTGTTACTGTTTGACCATCAGTCAGGTCACCTGGATTTGGTACTGTCCACTTACCATCCGGGCCTGCAACTACAGTCGCTGTTGTACCATCCGGGAAGCTTACGGTAACTGTTGAACCAGGTTCTGCTGTACCTGTTACAGGATTAGTTGCATTGATTGGATCAAGTACCGGTGCACTTGGCGCTGTCGTATCGACAGTTACCACAGCATTGCCTGTACCCACATTACCTGCCGGGTCAGTTGCTGTCACAGTCACGGTATGCGGACCGTCAGTCAACACTGGAAGTGTATTGTCTGCAAGGGTCCAGGTGCCATCACCATTGTTCACCGCTGGATAATCCACACCATCTACAGTCACCACAACTTTCGCTGTCGGATCGTTCACTGTACCGGTTAATGCAGGTGTACTGTCATTGGTTAATGCTGTTGTCACTGCAACTGTTGGGGCAACTGCATCTACTACACCTGTGCCAGGTACTGACGGGTTACCCGCTGGGTCAGTCGCTGTCGCTGTTACTGTTTGACCATCAGTCAGGTCACCTGGGTTTGGTACTGTCCACTTACCATCCGGGCCTGCAACTACAGTCGCTGTTGTACCATCCGGGAAGCTCACGGTAACTGTTGAACCAGATTCTGCTGTACCTGTTACAGGATTAGTTGCATTGATTGGATCAAGTACCGGTGCACTTGGTGCTGTCGTATCAACAGTTACCACAGCATTAGTTGTACCCAC
>NZ_JEYB01000202.1:0-881 GCF_000582255.1 Acinetobacter sp. 1566109
ACAAGGATCGCGCCGTCCATCTGAGCAGCACCAGTGATCATGTTTTTAACGTAATCGGCGTGGCCCGGGCAGTCAACGTGTGCGTAGTGACGAATTGGAGAATCGTATTCTACGTGTGAAGTATTAATTGTAATACCACGTGCTTTTTCTTCAGGTGCTGAGTCGATTTGCGAGTAATCTTTCGCTTCACCGCCGTAAGTTTTTGCACAAATAGTTGCAATCGCAGCAGTTAAAGTTGTTTTACCATGGTCAACGTGACCGATTGTACCCACGTTTACGTGTGGTTTATTACGTTCAAACTTGGCTTTAGCCATGATGATCTTCCTCGTTTACGTCGAACCAACTACAAATGGCGCTGAACTAACTCAGCTTATCGACATATCGCCTAAAAAACAGACACCCAATACTTGAAAAGCAGACTATATAGCCTGCTTTCTGAAAACTTTGTGGAAATCCACTCAAACTTTAATATCTGGAGCTCTTATCGAGATTTGAACTCGAGACCTCTCCCTTACCAAGGGAGTGCTCTACCACTGAGCTATAAGAGCGACTATCCTTCGATGGAGCGGGAGACGAGGATCGAACTCGCGACATGCAGCTTGGAAGGCTGCCGCTCTACCAACTGAGCTACTCCCGCAACGTTGGTAATAACCACTTCATTCGAAGTTTAGGATGGTGGTGAGAGAAGGATTCGAACCTTCGAAGCTTTCGCAACAGAGTTACAGTCTGCCCCCTTTGGCCGCTCGGGAATCTCACCAATATCGCACTTATCTACAGTGCTGTTCTTTACTCATTCAACTTAACACTTTAAAATGGTGCCGGCACACGGATTCGAACTGTGGACCTACTGATTACAAGTCAGTTGCTCTACCAACTGAGCT
>NZ_JEYB01000203.1:0-860 GCF_000582255.1 Acinetobacter sp. 1566109
TAGCTGCAACATAAGCTTTTGCAAAATTTCCCGACAACTATCCCTAGGATTAAAGCAATTAAAATTTGCCACGCAAGGCTAAATTTAAAATTCTTCATAAGACAATCCTTATGCACCGCAAAGTATCAAATATGAGAGGGAGAAGACCACTATCTTAGAGTGAAACCTCAATATGTACACTAATTTCCAAACAGAAATTTAAATGCACAAGCAAATCACAACCCGCCGATCCGGCGAAGTAAACAACAATGCCTGTTGACGATCCAACATGTCAACGATCGGCACATTCTATTGAGATTTGCCAATTAAACAAGTCCAATTTATGTCTAAATAGACCAAAGCCTATATTTATTCTTCAATAATCTATAAAAACAAAAACTTATCAAAAAAAATTTTTGTATCTATTTTCATCGAAAAAGGCTCGGATATATAAAAAACTTATGGACAACTACCTATAATTAAATAGATTTTAAAATTAAGATAATCTTAAAAATATTTCTTTAATTTACAAATAATTAAATGGTATTTATATAAAATATCAACCCGAGTTCTGCGTCCTGCAAAACTCGGGTAAATGAGGTTGTGCTTTCAGGGTATATAATTCTTTTTATTGCTTCCATTCTAACATCTTATCCATGATGTCGTTCCATATCAGCTTAGTGCATCCTTACTTGGGATTATCCATTCCCGCTTCCGTGTGCCGATGAATGTAGAATACGGGTTTTAGTTCCCCCTGCCTATTGGACCTAGACTCAAATCTTTGTACGATATTGCTTACAACCTGCTTTTATATACTTTTCTCTTTATAAGGCTCTGCAATTTCATCAGTCACTATTTTTTCTTCTTTTTCAGCTTTAGCA
>NZ_JEYB01000204.1:0-853 GCF_000582255.1 Acinetobacter sp. 1566109
CAAGATAGACAACAGGATAAAGGCTATCTAAGGCTCTATTTTGCCACTCAGTCACTTGCTCAATCACAGCATCGGTAACTTTGCTGATGAGAGATGCTGACACATCGGCATCGTACATTTCTTTGAAGAAGGCTACAATTTCCCTATTAGTCATTCCTTTTGCATACAGTGAGAGGATTTGGTCATCCATACTGGTGATGCGTGTTTGGTGCTTTTTGATAATTTGTGGCTCAAATGAACCTTCTCGATCACGGGGAATATCTAAAGCCAGTTGTCCATCTTGAGTTGTAATGGTTTTAGAACTAAACCCATTACGGCTATTTGAGCCTTTCTTGGGCTGATGCTTTTCATAACCGAGATGGTCTGAAAGTTCAGTATTGAGTGCAGTTTCAATCATGAATTTTTTAAAGACTGCTGTCATTTGGTTTAAGTCTTCTGGTGTTTTTAGACCTTTAGCCAATTCGGCAGCCATACTTTTGATTGTTGCTTCATCCATGTGAAGTACCTTTTGTAATTATCCTCTGAAGGATAAATGAAAATTAAGTACTTACACAAAATTTAGAACAGTCCCCCAAAGTTCAAAAAACTAGGTTACGGCGCGATTATTAATGTAGCTTCTGCTGCATCGTACACGGCTGCTCCAGAAATGACTGCTTATAACGTAACGAAAGCGGGTGTTCGTGCGCTGTCTGAAACGCTTTCGGCCGAACTTCGTAAATTTAACATTAAAGTCAATGTGCTCTGCCCGACTTTGGTGCCCACCAATATCATTAAAAATGGTCGGATTCCGGGCCGTTATTCCAAGCTTGCAGACCATGCACTCATGAACTATGCACTCACCACAAGTGATGAT
>NZ_JEYB01000205.1:0-838 GCF_000582255.1 Acinetobacter sp. 1566109
TCGGCAATCAGTTTGCCACTTCGTTCCCGGATGGTAGCCATCAGTTAAACCTCCTAAGCCTTATTGCAAAGCATCCATGCTTAAACCAGTGAATTTAAGCATTTCAGTTTCAATACGTTCCCAAACAAAAAGAATTTTGCGGCCACCAAAAGGACGGATGTAGTGAACACCTTCAATAAAGACACTGTCCTTCAGCTGGTTGCGAATGGTACGAGCGTCGTACTGGATTTTTTCAGCCAGTTGCTGGGCTGTGAGATAGGTATATGACATAATTGTATTCCTAGCGTAATTCATCGGATGTAAGGAATTTTTCATCCTTAGACCTAAAATAACCTCAAATTTAATTAAATGCAATTAAATTTTCATTGTATTAGAGGAAAAATTAATGGTTATTTGTAAGCTACCAATATTGTTGGCTGAAAGAAAAATGCGTGTAGCTGACTTAATTCGTGGTACAGGCATTAATAAGACAACTTTGCATAAGCTTTATAATGGCGAATTGACTCGAATTGATTTGGAGACCATCGATCGAATTTGTGATTATTTGGATGTACAGGTAGGGGATTTATTTGTTTTTGAAAAAGACAATAAAGAACAATCTGTTAGTAAGTAGTTTGGTCACAAATGGTCACATCAAAAAGTGAAATGGCCACAAATTATTGATCATTTGGTAAAAAATACCTTGTTTGGAAGAGAACAGGGTGATTTTTTGCCTTCAAAAAAGCTCTGAAAGTGGTGATCGATTGAGGACATTTAAGGTCAATTAAGACCATTTTTATTGTCGTGGGCACGCCATGGTCACATCTTGGTCACAAAATACAAATTACATTAAGAATAT
>NZ_JEYB01000206.1:0-829 GCF_000582255.1 Acinetobacter sp. 1566109
ATTTATTGATATAGATAAAGATAGGAGAAAATAGTGTCTTACGCATGTCCATGCTGTGGTTATCTTACATTTGATGAATTACCCTATGGTTCGTTCGATATCTGTGCAGTCTGTTTTTGGGAAGATGACAATGTTCAGAATAAAGATCCTGATTATATGGGAGGAGCAAATGGTATTAGTTTAAATATGGCTAAGCAAAATTTTCAATTATTTGGAGCAATGAAAAAAGAATTTATACCATATACCCGTAAACCGCTTGAAGAAGAAATCCCCTGATAAATAAATATACTCATATAAATGGGATGGAGTAAACTTACATAGTTTACATCTCCTGTAATGAGCTTTTATTAATTTATTATTTATAAAATTAATATCTATATAGTTAATTGAATTTTTGATTATTTTATAAAATTTGAATCAATTTACTTGAAATCCTTAAAGAAGAAATAATAGACGTTTTATCTTATTTCAGTGTTTTATAAACCCCAATTTAACAATAAATTTTAATTATTTATCCTTACTTTTTAATGCTCTAATTTAAAGCAAATGTCATTTTGTATGCTTGACTGTAATAGGGTTGAGCACTATCCTTTGCCTGCTGGCCACATTGCCAGCCGGCTTTGACAGGCTGAATAATAACTCCCGCATCAGAGCTTTTCCTTCTGAGGAATAGTTTTGTGTGTGGTGGACCACTCGTTCCCTCCCGTAGCGGTAGGACGGGAGAGGGACACCTTCGGGTGTGCTAGTTTGAGTTATTACTAGTCTGTCAACCTTCTTCCGTTCTGCCACCATAATTCTATAAATGTCTGGCAGAACTCCCAATAAAAAG
>NZ_JEYB01000207.1:0-808 GCF_000582255.1 Acinetobacter sp. 1566109
GCTTTGTTGTTCGCAACGAGGGCTAATTCTGGAGTTCCGTATAAGGCATAATCAATAACGACATCTCGACTGATAATCAGTGCAGTAACTTTAGCCAATCTCGCTGCAATTTCCATGTCAGGAATTTGTCCACTTATTCCAATGATGATGAGAACTGCAGCATTGACTTAGATCGCCAGTGCTCAGTACTGACCATCATGTAGCTTTTATCGCTTTAGCGCCTTAACTTATTTAAGTGGCGTAACTTACACAACTTACGCATCCTATTTAAGTGATGTAAGTTATAGTATTCCGTGTCAGGAATCTGTCTACTTATCAGCGTCCGCGGAACTGCAGGATTTCTGGCTTTGTTGTTCGCAACGAGGGCTAATTCTGGAGTTCCGTATAAGGCATAATCAATAACGACATCTCGGCTGATAATCAGCGCAGTAACTTTAGCCAATCTCGCTGCAATTTCCATGTCAGGAATTTGTCCACTTATTCCAATGATGATGAGAACTGCAGCATTGACTTAGATCGCCAGTGCTCAGTACTGGCCATCATGTAGCTTTTATCGCTTTAGCGCCTTAACTTATTTAAGTGGCGTAACTTACACAACTTATGCATCCTATTTAGGTGACCTCAGTTATAGTATTCCGTGTCAGGAATCTGTCTACTTATCAGCGTCCGCGGAACTGCAGGATTTCTGCTTTGTTGTTCGCAACGAGGGCTAATTCTGGAGTTCCGTATAAGGCATAATCAATAACGACATCTCGACTGATAATCAGTGCAGTAACTTTAGCCAATCTCGCTGCAATTTCCATGTCAG
>NZ_JEYB01000208.1:0-791 GCF_000582255.1 Acinetobacter sp. 1566109
AGAAAGTAGGCAATAAAGTTTATACGCAGGACGGATCTTTCTGGGCCATTAAAAGTGAAACTAATACAAATCTTGAACTAGCATATGGAGTTGGTGGCAGCTACAAACTAATTAAAGATGATCAGAAAACCAATATGTCACCTGCCTGCAAGGCTAAATTAGATTAAAAAGCAGTATTCAATAACCCGACCAAGTGTCGGGTTTTTTATTGCCTAGAATTTGGAGAGTGAAATGCCTGAATCTGTAAGCCGATTGGTTATTGTGGTTGACGCCAAAGATGGCAAAAAAGAAGTCGATGCTTTAGATAAGTCTCTAGGTAATGCTGAGAAACAAGGCGATAAGACTGCAAAATCTATTAAAAATGTAGGTCAAGAGACAGGTAAAACTACTGATTTATTCTCCAAATTTAAGGAACAAATTAATTCATCTCTTGGCAATACACGCATTGGGTCTGTTATTGGTGATGTCACTGAAAAAGTTGCAGCTTTGCGTGGTGGCGCTTTGATGGCAGGTGCAGCACTTACAGGAATGGCGGTGGGTGGTGCAGCAGTAGCATTTGCTGGACTTTCTGCAATGGCAATTCAAGCCGCTAAAGCGGATGCTGAGATGATTGTTTTAGCAAATAGAGCAAACACTAGCACACAGAACTTTCAAATTCTTTCACATGCTGCTGAACAGCTTGGTATGTCACAAGATGGTTTGGCACAGTCATTAGCTGATGCACAAGAAAAGCTTGGTGAATTCACTGCTAGTGGTGGCGGAGGACTCATCCAGATTCCCGGCATCATGAG
>NZ_JEYB01000209.1:0-786 GCF_000582255.1 Acinetobacter sp. 1566109
AAGCCGTTAACGAAACAAGCGCTAATCCAAGAAAGATAGTTTTTTTCATAAATTTTACTTCTTACTAAAAAAAATAAAGATATCAAAAAAATTCATGTTTTATATAAACTGTTTACAATAAAAAACCTTCATAGAGAGTAACTTACAAAATAATTAATTATTCCAAGCGGTACATTATTAGCAATAGAATCAATCAACAAATTTATGCGCTATGATCTTTCTAAAATACGTGCCCCAACACCTTCTTGTCCCAATACATCATTTGGATTTCTTAGTGGACATTGCTCTAATGACAAGCACCCACAACCTATACACCAATCCATTTCATCTCTAAGTCGCGTAAGTTTTTGAATACGATCATCCAAACTTTTCCGCCAATCAAGAGATAACTCTTTCCATTGCTGTGCAGTTAATTTAGATCCCATCGGATACTTACTTAAAGCTTGTTTAATTTCATCTAAGGGAATCCCAACTTTTTGGGCAATTTTAATGATCGCAATGTAACGCAACACCACTAAAGTAAAACGACGTTGATTACCATTGGTTCTTATACTTTTAATTAAACCTTTAGACTCGTAAAAATGAAGCGTTGAAACTGCAACACCACTGCGTTTTGCAACTTCACCTACAGTCAACAAACGGCTTTGATTCGTTTCAGTCATTTCTATTAATCACAACTTTAGTTGAGGTTTTATAAAAGGATGCTTAAATTTTGTCAAATAAGAAATTTAATTTTAACAGTTCAAGCATTTAGAATATTTGGTGGTGTTATTGGTGCAGGTTTAT
>NZ_JEYB01000210.1:0-785 GCF_000582255.1 Acinetobacter sp. 1566109
TGAGATTAGCATCACATCGCTGTGTAGCAACCCTTTGTACCGACCATTGTAGCACGTGTGTAGCCCTGGCCGTAAGGGCCATGATGACTTGACGTCGTCCCCGCCTTCCTCCAGTTTGTCACTGGCAGTATCCTTAAAGTTCCCGACATTACTCGCTGGCAAATAAGGAAAAGGGTTGCGCTCGTTGCGGGACTTAACCCAACATCTCACGACACGAGCTGACGACAGCCATGCAGCACCTGTATCTAGATTCCCGAAGGCACCAATCCATCTCTGGAAAGTTTCTAGTATGTCAAGGCCAGGTAAGGTTCTTCGCGTTGCATCGAATTAAACCACATGCTCCACCGCTTGTGCGGGCCCCCGTCAATTCATTTGAGTTTTAGTCTTGCGACCGTACTCCCCAGGCGGTCTACTTATCGCGTTAGCTGCGCCACTAAAGCCTCAAAGGCCCCAACGGCTAGTAGACATCGTTTACGGCATGGACTACCAGGGTATCTAATCCTGTTTGCTCCCCATGCTTTCGCACCTCAGCGTCAGTGTTAGGCCAGAGGGCTGCCTTCGCCATCGGTATTCCTCCAGATCTCTACGCATTTCACCGCTACACCTGGAATTCTACCATCCTCTCCCACACTCTAGCCAACCAGTATCGAATGCAATTCCCAAGTTAAGCTCGGGGATTTCACATTTGACTTAATTAGCCGCCTACGCGCGCTTTACGCCCAGTAAATCCGATTAACGCTTGCACCCTCTGTATTACCGCGGCTGCTGGCACAGAGTTAGCCGGT
>NZ_JEYB01000211.1:0-780 GCF_000582255.1 Acinetobacter sp. 1566109
CTACTACACCTGTGCCAGGTAATGACGGGTTACCCGCTGGGTCAGTCGCTGTCGCTGTTACTGTTTGACCATCAGTCAGGTCACCTGGGTTTGGTACTGTCCACTTACCATCCGGGCCTGCAACTACAGTCGCTGTTGTACCATCCGGGAAGCTCACGGTAACTGTTGAACCAGGTTCTGCTGTACCTGTTACAGGATTAGTTGCATTGATTGGATCAAGTACAGGTGCACTTGGCGCTGCCGTATCTACAGTCACGATTACATTTGTCGGGCTGCTGATATGACCTTGTGAATCTACTGCTTGGGCATGGATGGTAATTGGGCCATCCGCTGTTACAGGAATCGCTGCGGTGATATAGCCATTGCTTAAGTCAGTTGCACTCACTGTGTAGTCAGTGCCGTTAACGTTTACTACAGTACCCACCGCTGCATCTGGACCCAATGCTACACGGGCATTAAAGCTACCGTCTGCGCCAAGTTCTGATGCATTGATGATGCCATCAGTATTTAAGTCATCCGGTACTGTGATCGCACCAAGCAAGTTCGCTGGTGTGGTATCTACAGTTACAGTGACATCTGTTGGACTGCTGATGTTGCCTTGCGCATCCACTGCTTGGGCATGGATGGTAATTGGGCCATCTGCTGTTACAGGAATCGCTGCGGTGATATAGCCATTGCCAAGGTCAGTCGCACTCACTGTGTAATCAGTGCCGTTAACGTTTACGACTGTGCCTACCACTGCATCTGGACCCAACACTACACGGGCATTAAAGCTGCCAT
>NZ_JEYB01000212.1:0-752 GCF_000582255.1 Acinetobacter sp. 1566109
ACATCGGCATCGTACATTTCTTTAAAAAAAGCAACAATTTCTCTATTTGTCATTCCTTTCGCATATAGCGAAAGAATTTGATCATCCATGCTAGTAATGCGCGTTTGATGCTTCTTAATAATCTGTGGTTCAAAAGAGCCGTCACGATCACGAGGGATATCTAAAGCAAGCTGCCCATCTTGTGTTAGAACTGTTTTGGAGCTAAAACCATTACGTGCATTAGATCCTTTCTTAGGTTGATGCTTTTCATAGCCTAAATGTTCAGAAGGCTCAGTATTCAGAGCGGTTTCGATCATGAACTTTTTAAATATGGCTGTCATTTGGTTTAAATCTTCAGGAGTTTTTAAACCTTTAGCTAATTCAGCTGCCATACTTTTGATTGTAGCTTCATCCATGTGAAGTACCTCTTTTTATTATCCTCAGTAGGATAAATGAAAATTAAGTACTTACACAAAATTTAGAACAGTCCCCCAAAGTTCAAAAAACTAGGTTACGGCGCGATTATTAATGTAGCTTCTGCTGCATCGTACACGGCTGCTCCAGAAATGACTGCTTATAACGTAACGAAAGCGGGTGTTCGTGCGCTGTCTGAAACGCTTTCGGCCGAACTTCGTAAATTTAACATTAAAGTCAATGTGCTCTGCCCGACTTTGGTGCCCACCAATATCATTAAAAATGGTCGGATTCCGGGCCGTTATTCCAAGCTTGCAGACCATGCACTCATGAACTATGCACTCACCACAAGTGATGAT
>NZ_JEYB01000213.1:0-746 GCF_000582255.1 Acinetobacter sp. 1566109
AAGTTTAAACAAGAACTGGGGTTTTTATAGTTCAGCTTATAAAGATTATGAAAACCATAAGGACTATGGCATTTACTTTGCGCTGCGCTATACGCCATCTATAAAAGTTAATGCAATAACAAGTTTTTCTAATGACAGTGGTAAAACAACGTATAGACAAGAAGTAAATGGATTTAGTGATCCACACATTGGCTCATTTGGATGGGGTGGATATGTAGAGCGAGATCAGGATGCGCATACTAACAATGCATCGATCTATGGTTCGTACCGAGCAAGGGCTGCGTATCTGACAGGTCGTTATAACCGAATTGGGGATAATGACCAAGTTGCACTTTCAGCGACAGGATCGTTGGTTGCGGCGGCAGGACGTATATTTGCGGCCAATGAAATAGGGGATGGTTATGCTGTTGTCACCAATGCCGGACCGAAAAGCCAGATTATAAATGGTGGAGTAAATTTAGGAGAAACTGATAAGTCGGGAAGATTCTTAATTGCGAATTTAAGACCGTATCAATCTCATAATATTTATCTAGATCCATCTTATTTACCATTGGAATGGGATGTGACGACTACCAATCAGACCGCACTTGTGGGCTATCGTCAAGGAACCTTGGTTGACTTTGGTGCACATCGGGTTATTTCAGGCTTGGTGAGAATAGTTGATAAAAACAACACGGCATTATTACCAGGCTATAGCGTTCGAATTAATGGACAGCAAGATGCTGTAGTGGGCTACGATGGTGAAG
>NZ_JEYB01000214.1:0-741 GCF_000582255.1 Acinetobacter sp. 1566109
AAAGCATTTTCACGAATACAGGTAGGAATTACCGTTTTAGCAAACTCTTGTCCCATATATTTTAGAAAATCCGCATCGTAGCCTATATATCCCACCTGACAGAGCTTAGTTCGTATGATTTTATCCGTTACCCATCCGAACTTATATCCTGCAATATAAGGCGCAAGCCGAAGACCACCTAATATTTGAGTTTTTCTACTCAAAGAGAATTTAAGAAATAAACTAAAAGTATCGTTATGAGTGATTGTGCCATCAAAGTCAAATAAAGCCAGATTCATTTATCATTATCTCTAATATAATTAAAAAGTTATAAATTTAGATTTTTAAAATTTTACTAAATAACAGGCACAAAAAAACCGCTATAAAAGCGGTTAATTCTTCAAGTTGGTGCGCTCAGAGAGATTCGAACTCCCGACCCCTTAGTTCGTAGCCAAGTGCTCTATCCAGCTGAGCTATGAGCGCGTAACTTGTGTGCTTTTCAGCGATTCGTTCTGTTTTACTTGGTGCGCTCAGAGAGATTCGAACTCCCGACCCCTTAGTTCGTAGCCAAGTGCTCTATCCAGCTGAGCTATGAGCGCATTAAGTAAATGGCGGTGAGAGAGGGATTCGAACCCTCGATACCAGTAATAGGTATGCTTCCTTAGCAGGGAAGTGATTTCAGCCACTCATCCACCTCACCGGAACGAGCCGCCATAATACAAACTAAAACCTTATTGTTCAAGTCATCATACTGAAATTTTC
>NZ_JEYB01000215.1:0-738 GCF_000582255.1 Acinetobacter sp. 1566109
AGTTATAGTATTCCGTGTCAGGAATCTGTCTACTTATCAGCGTCCGCGGAACTGCAGGATTTCTGGCTTTGTTGTTCGCAACGAGGGCTAATTCTGGAGTTCCGTATAAGGCATAATCAATAACGACATCTCGACTGATAATCAGTGCAGTAACTTTAGCCAATCTCGCTGCAATTTCCATGTCAGGAATTTGTCCACTTATTCCAATGATGATGAGAACTGCAGCATTGACTTAGATCGCCAGTGCTCAGTACTGGCTATCATGTAGCTTTTATCGCTTTAGCGCCTTAACTTATTTAAGTGGCGTAACTTGCATAACTTATGCATCCTATTTAGGTGACCTCAGTTATAGTATTCCGTGTCAGGAATCTGTCCACTTATTCCAATGATGATGAGAACTGCAGCATTGACTTAGATCGCCAGTGCTCAGTACTGGCCATCATGTAGCTTTTATCGCTTTAGCGCCTTAACTTATTTAAGTGGCGTAACTTGCATAACTTATGCATCCTATTTAGGTGACCTCAGTTATAGTATTCCGTGTCAGGAATCTGTCTACTTATCAGCGTCCGCGGAACTGCAGGATTTCTGGCTTTGTTGTTCGCAACGAGGGCTAATTCTGGAGTTCCGTATAAGGCATAATCAATAACGACATCTCGGCTGATAATCAGCGCAGTAACTTTAGCCAATCTCGCTGCAATTTCCATGTCAGGAATTTGTCCACTTATTCCAATGATGATG
>NZ_JEYB01000216.1:0-716 GCF_000582255.1 Acinetobacter sp. 1566109
CTAGCACAATGTCATTCACCTTAAGATCTGTACGAAAACACTGCACAGGATATTTTTTATCGGTAAAATCAGTATAACTAACAAAGGCAATGATATAGCTCATGTCTTAATTATTCCAACAAGCTTATGTTATTTAACATATTAAAACTTGGTAGATCATCATAAGTTAAAGAGTCTAACTCCTTAAATGGAGAGCTTATGTTAAGTATCTTACCAATTAGTAGTTGATGATCAGAATTTAACTGGACATTACTAAGATTTAACCGGCAAAGATCATATGATATACGCTGAATTATCAGGAGACTTTCCCTTGGGAGATTCTAGGCAGCCAACTTATAAAAGTCTTCGGCCATTTGATTTGGTGTCTTAAAACCCAAACCCTTTTGAATTCTTCGATGATTATAAAATAATTCAATTGAACCGTACCGGGTTTGTCGGAGACTTTTTTATTTAAGTTAGGCCACCTGACCTAACGGATTAATCTTATCATAGTACATTGCTTCAAACTCAAAAGGCGATACATAACCCAGTGCACTGTGTACACGCTTTTTATTGAACCAATCTACCCAGTTTAGTGTCGCAAGTTGTACATCTGCTAAACCTTGCCAATCTGCTTTTAAATATGTTTAGTCCCGGCATTTGATGGATCGGATCAATTTTAAAAAGTTCAGGTTCATCTGTCCACTGTTTGCAGATGAATTCGTAGGGAGTCAGGC
>NZ_JEYB01000217.1:0-713 GCF_000582255.1 Acinetobacter sp. 1566109
AATTGCGCCTTCAATCATATATAGCAATATTTTGGCGTCATTAAAGGCTGCATCGTTTTTTAGTAATCTAAGCTGACTATATATTTCATTGCTAAGCCATGTTCTGTATCTGACCGCAGTTTGGTAAGCGTTTGGATAACTGTTTTTAGTTTCAAAAATAGCCTTAAATAATAAGTAGTACGGCCCTTCTAAGTCGGTGTGTAATATATAAAGTTTTTTGAGTTTATCGATTGTGCTTGTGTCATGGTCGTACTCCACTATTGCAACCACTTGGTCTTGGAGCCGTTCTTTTTGCACAATTAAACAGATATCAATGAAGCGTTCTTTAGAGTGAAAATAATTATAAAACGTCATTTTATTCACTTCGGTTTCTTTCACAATTTTGTCGACACCGACCATATGAAAGCCACCGTAGTGAAATAAGTCGATCCCTTTTTTTACAACCTCAAAAGCACGTGTTGGGAGAATTAAATTTGGCATAGTTTTACCGTTATAAAATTAAATTTTTGTTGTATATAAATGAGATATAAAAGCCTTTTACTTTTTTGAAGCTAAAAAAAAGGCATAGCAAAGCCTATAAAGACTGTGCTTGGCACATCTCAAGTTTTATTGTTGCTGCAAGTTTTTAGTCGTGACGATTTAAAGCTTAATCAGCCGTATGGCGATCAAACTCGTTAAAAACTAAGTTGTGTTGTTATAGCTTTTGGCAAAGG
>NZ_JEYB01000218.1:0-666 GCF_000582255.1 Acinetobacter sp. 1566109
GATGGTTCAAAACGATTTTGGGTTAAAGATGGGGTAAGCAAAATACAAAACCAATAATGAAGTTTCAAATAAAATGATGGTATTTAGCCGTACTTATAGGATCAATATTAGTTCTGTTGCTCAGCACATCTAAAAAGTAAGAATTTTGTATAATTGAAATGAAAAAACCCCGACATCCTGTCGAGGTTCCTTCGTATTCAGCTTTATGTAGCTAACTCCTGTCAACTACCGCTTCCTGCGTTCTTATTCTTCTTTAATGAGACATCCTGTCTCTCTATGATTCATATATTATGAAATAATACTAAAGCTGAATATCCGCAAATCACCGCAAGTTTTGTAGGTTTTAACTTACAGACGTACTTTTTTAACATTCTTAAATACAAGGTCAACGAGTTTCTGGGCTACAGGAGCACAAATCAATACACTTGGGAAAGCCAGTATCCATGCAATAATCCAAGCTGATACCCATAATGAAACGAAGTGATGATTGAGTCCTACTACTTTAAAAGTTGAAATACCTGAAACGATAAAAGACATCATTCCCGATAAAATTAAGAGGAATAAAAGTTTCTGTGCTTTCATGGTTTTATATTCCTTGATAAGCACTTAAGGTCAATGCAAAATTTTCTCCAAATTGTTGAGCAGTTTTAGTATTATTTCATAATA
>NZ_JEYB01000219.1:0-656 GCF_000582255.1 Acinetobacter sp. 1566109
AAAAAGTATGCTGACATTAAATGAAGCCATTATTGATGTAAAAGAAGGTTAAGTCGAAGGCTTTAAAATGGTTTTCAAGCTTTTTGGAGAAATTGCAACTTCTTCTAAAACCACGCCTTATTCGATGCCTTATTTTGCAATTATTACCTTCAATTCCTACAGTAAACAACTTACCAATACTTTGCTTGCAGTTTTTAAAAGCAGTGATGAAACTGTCCCAATGATCACTTGCAATTCGGGTGTAGTGAATACCTAATTGTTTAAGCTTTGTCTTCAACCTTTGGACTGTAGCTAAATCTCTCTTACCCCAAACATAAGCAACAATCTCACCTGTTTCTCGATGGTAGGCGTAAATAAGCCATTGTTTATTATTTTTATTTCCAACAAAAGTCCAGAATTCATCTACTTCGAGAGATTCATAATGACTTTGTTTAGGCTGAATTTGATAGGCCGATTCAGTTAAAGTCCGTAAGACTTTACCGATACTAATGCGCTCAACTTCAGCGATATCTCGTATACCGCTGCCTCTGACCATTAACTGTAATATTTTACGAGTAATGCCAGAATTACATCCTAGATAGCTCAGAGCATGGTCACCAATAAACTGACGTTTGCAGTCTTTGCATTGGTAGTTTTGTTTCCCATCTACTTTGATG
>NZ_JEYB01000220.1:0-642 GCF_000582255.1 Acinetobacter sp. 1566109
TAGCTCAGTTGGTAGAGCATAACCTTGCCAAGGTTGGGGTCGCGAGTTCGAGTCTCGTTTCCCGCTCCAGATTCAAAAAGCCCTGATCGAAAGATTGGGGCTTTTTTCTTGTTGATTTTATTATATTTTTTAAAAACTCTTCTTCCTTTGTTATTCGATTCAATAAAAAATATTCTTAATGTAATTTGTATTTTGTGACCAAGATGTGACCATGGCGTGCCCACGACAATAAAAATGGCCTCAATTAACCTTAAATGTCCTCAATCGATCACCACTTTCAGAGCTTTTTTGAAAGCAAAAAATCACCCTGTTCTCTTCCAAACAAGGTGTTTTTTACCAAACGATCAAAGATTTGTGACCATTTCACTTTTTGATGTGACCATTTGTGACCAAACTAGCTATTATCATTTTGATTATTATCAATTTTCTTAAAAATCAATAAATCGCCCACTTCTACATCTAATGCAATACAAATTTTATCAATGGTTTCAAAATCAATCCGTACAGATTCATCATTATAAAGTTTATGCAAAGTAGATTTATTAATTCCAGTACTTCTCACCAAATCAGCAACCTTAAGTTTCCTTTCTGCTAATAAAACCGCCAAGTTTGAGATAATCATAAAATTTCCTAGTTAAATCA
>NZ_JEYB01000221.1:0-634 GCF_000582255.1 Acinetobacter sp. 1566109
AAGTGGCGCAGCGGACGGGGCTCGAACCCGCGACCCCCGGCGTGACAGGCCGGTATTATAACCAACTGAACTACCGCTGCACTTGCAATACTTTAAAAATAAAGTATGGTCACAAATTATGGTGGGCGCTGACGGGATCGAACCGCCGACATTCTGCTTGTAAGGCAGACGCTCTACCAACTGAGCTAAGCGCCCTGCAAAAGCGTTTTATAAAAGTGGCGCAGCGGACGGGGCTCGAACCCGCGACCCCCGGCGTGACAGGCCGGTATTCTAACCAACTGAACTACCGCTGCACTTTCACAATATCGCAATTGTGGGGTAAACGATGTTAAGTCTTAAGTGGCGCAGCGGACGGGGCTCGAACCCGCGACCCCCGGCGTGACAGGCCGGTATTCTAACCAACTGAACTACCGCTGCACTTTCACAATATCGCAATTGTGGTGTAAACGATGTTAAGTCTTAAGTGGCGCAGCGGACGGGGCTCGAACCCGCGACCCCCGGCGTGACAGGCCGGTATTCTAACCAACTGAACTACCGCTGCACTTGAGAGCTTAACGTAAAGGCTTGGTGGGCGCTGACGGGATCGAACCGCCGACATTCTGCTTGTAAGGCAGACGCTCTACCAACTGAGCTA
>NZ_JEYB01000222.1:0-597 GCF_000582255.1 Acinetobacter sp. 1566109
AATAATAAACAAAAATATATCAATTCTGATGAGACTAAGAAAAATAAAGAAAAGTATGAAGAATACATAAAGCAAGCGGAACACTTTGAATCTTATATTAAAAATTCACCTATGAATCTTCATGAAATTAATTTGGATGCAGACAAGGAAACAGTTTACAACCAGATTCTGTACTTGTGTAATCGAGGTGATACGAGTGCTATTGAATACTTCCTGTATGAAGAAATTTTCAAAAATCATGGAGAAGCATGGTTATACATCTACTTAGCTCAAATGTGTGGAGTTGATTTCACGCAGGATGATTTTAGAGACTACAATGCTTATACAGGTGAGGATTATGATGACTATGGACCTATTGAAATCGCAGGTCGTGAGGCAATTCAATATGCTATAGATTTATCAGAACTGGATGTTGATAAAGATAATTTAGCTAGGAAGATTGCTGCAGAGTTATTTGAGAAAATTTAATTCATAGTCTTATAAAAAAGAGAATTTGAAATCTGTATTTGACTCATAAAATACAGATTTCATTATCATCGTTTAACATCCTGGGATAAGTTGTAGAAAGGCTTCTCTAACTTCAGAAAATTCGGCTTG
>NZ_JEYB01000223.1:0-566 GCF_000582255.1 Acinetobacter sp. 1566109
GAAAAACTACGGAGAAAAATAATGCAAAGTAAAACGTTATTTCTATTAGGTCTATGTACGATCTTAAGTACAACTGCATCCGCTGTTCCTTTGGACGCTAAAGGTGCCAAACAGCAGTTAAATCAAGCAGCAAAACAAAAAGTATTTCAGGGTAAAATTAATTTAGATGCTTTGGTTACCAATGAATCTAATGATCTTATTGTTGAATACAATATTCCTTCGGAAAGTGTGGCTACAGGTTTGGAGCGACGAAATTATATTGCTGCAAATAAAAAGAATATCCAGTCAAGGTTTAATCGTGGTGTAGGGGTACAAGTACTTCGGGACTACAATAATTTACCTATAGCTTTTTACCGAATTAGTAATAAAGAAGCTTTGGTTGATTTGCTTAATGATCCGAACGTTAAGGCTGTATATCCAAACCGGATTAATCAGGCGACAACCATGGAAAGTTTGCCTTTAATTAACCAGCCTCAAGCTAATACCAAAGGCTTTAATGGAACTGGTTCTAGTGTGGCTGTGCTTGATACGGGGGTTTTAGCGACTTTTGATAGAAATACAGTAAA
>NZ_JEYB01000224.1:0-539 GCF_000582255.1 Acinetobacter sp. 1566109
AAATGATGAAATTAAGCTACGTAATTTAAAAATAAAGGCTCTTTTTTGCGTAGTTCTGATATTGCAGAACTCATCGTGTCTAATTTTGTTGTTAATTTTGATAATTCTTCATTTTGGAATTCATAAAGTTTCTGAGAAGTTTTTTCTGAATACTCAGCTTGAGAGTATTGAAACTGAAGCTCACTTCGTACTTTTTGAACAAGATCCTCAGATACTTTGATGTTTTCATCCAGTGCGATGACCTTTTTGATTTTTAAATTACGTAGCTTAATTTCATCATTTTTCAGCAAAAAAATATAGGGACTTCAGTCGTGACAATGGCACAGAAACTGTAAGCCACTGGAGAGAATCATTTGCAGAGTTATGCAATCATCACCTGGAACAAAATGGATTTGATGAACGTGTCGATCACAGAAGTTATGAAGACCAGGAAAGTGACCTAGAAGCAACTCAGCACGAAGGTCCTCAAGCGACATACCTCCGGAGACGAGGGATATTTACAGAAATTAGTCTGAAAAATGATGAAATTAAGCTACGTA
>NZ_JEYB01000225.1:0-538 GCF_000582255.1 Acinetobacter sp. 1566109
GGCATGGATGGTAATTGGGCCATCCGCTGTTACAGGAATCGCTGCGGTGATATAGCCATTGCTTAAGTCAGTTGCACTCACTGTATAGTCAGTACCGTTAACATTCACAACAGTACCTACCACTGCATCTGGACCCAACGCTACACGGGCATTAAAGCTGCCATCTGTGCCAAGTTCTGATGTATTGATGAAGCCATCAGCATTTAAGTCATCCGGTACTGTAATCGGACCAAGCAAGTTCGCTGCTGCAGTATCCACAGTCACGACTGCACTGGTTGTACTTACATTACCTGCCGGGTCGGTTGCTGTCACAGTCACAGTATGTGGACCATCTGCCAACACTGGAAGTGTATTGTCTGCAAGGGTCCAACTACCATTGCCATTATTCACCGCAGTATAGTTCACACCATTTACAGTCACCACAACTGTCGCAGTTGGATCGTTCACTGTACCTGTTAATTCAGGTGTACTGTCATTGGTGGTGACATCACTTAAACCAACTGTCGGCGCAGTGGTATCTACAGTTACCACAGCATTA
>NZ_JEYB01000226.1:0-509 GCF_000582255.1 Acinetobacter sp. 1566109
AGCAACAATAAAACTTGAGATGTGCCAAGCACAGTCTTTATAGGCTTTGCTATGCCTTTTTTTTAGCTTCAAAAAAGTAAAAGGCTTTTATATCTCATTTATATACAACAAAAATTTAATTTTATAACGGTAAAACTATGCCAAATTTAATTCTCCCAACACGTGCTTTTGAGGTTGTAAAAAAAGGGATCGACTTATTTCACTACGGTGGCTTTCATATGGTCGGTGTCGACAAAATTGTGAAAGAAACCGAAGTGAATAAAATGACGTTTTATAATTATTTTCACTCTAAAGAACGCTTCATCGAAATCTGTTTAATCGTACAAAAAGAACACCTCCAAGACCAAGTGGTTGCACTGGTCGAGTATGACCATGACACAAGCACAACCGATAAACTCAAGAAGTTGTATGTTCTACATACCGACTTAGAAGGCCCGTACTACTTATTATTTAAGGCTATTTTTGAAACTAAAAATAGTTATCCAAAAGCTTATAAAACCGCGGTGAGA
>NZ_JEYB01000227.1:0-506 GCF_000582255.1 Acinetobacter sp. 1566109
GAGACTTTTTTATTTAAGTTAGGCCACCTGACCTAACGGATTAATCTTATCATAGTACATTGCTTCAAACTCAAAAGGCGATACATAACCCAGTGCACTGTGTACACGCTTTTTATTGAACCAATCTACCCAGTTTAGTGTCGCAAGTTGTACATCTGCTAAACCTTGCCAATCTGCTTTTAAATATTCAATCACCTCTGTTTTGTATAAGCCATTCACCGTTTCAGCCAAAGCATTATCGTATGAATCACCAGTCGTACCGACTGATGCTCGTAAATTTGCAGCTTCTAAACGATTGGTATAGCGAATAGAAAGATATTGAACACCTCTATCGGAATGATGAATCACATTCTTTGGCATGCCTCGATCGTGCAATGCTTGCTCCAATGCATCGAGCACCATATCTGTATTCATCCGTGTAGATACTTTCCATCCAACAATTGCTCGTGAGAACACATCAATAATAAAGGCGGTATAGACCCAGCCTGAATGAGTTTGAATATAGG
>NZ_JEYB01000228.1:0-503 GCF_000582255.1 Acinetobacter sp. 1566109
CAATAAAACTTGAGATGTGCCAAGCACAGTCTTTATAGGCTTTGCTGTGCCTTTTTTTCTCCCAAAAAGGGCACAGGCTTTTTATATCTCTTTTATATACAAAAAAAATTTATTTTTATAACGGTAAAACTATGTCAAATTTTATTCTCCCAACACGTGCTTT
The DNA here is from genome assembly GCF_000582255.1 of Acinetobacter sp. 1566109. Classification (NCBI taxonomy): domain Bacteria; kingdom Pseudomonadati; phylum Pseudomonadota; class Gammaproteobacteria; order Moraxellales; family Moraxellaceae; genus Acinetobacter; species Acinetobacter sp. 1566109. The sequence goes on from NZ_JEYB01000228.1 coordinate 164, forward strand.
AGAAGTTGTAAAAAAAGGAATAAATCTGTTCCATCACGGTGGATTTCACATGGTCGGTGTCGACAAAATTGTGAAAGAAACCGAAGTGAATAAAATGACGTTTTATAATTATTTTCACTCTAAAGAACGCTTCATCGAAATCTGTTTAATCGTACAAAAAGAACACCTCCAAGACCAAGTGGTTGCACTGGTCGAGTATGACCATGACACAAGCACAACCGATAAACTCAAGAAGTTGTATGTTCTACATACCGACTTAGAAGGCCCGTACTACTTATTATTTAAGGCTATTTTTGAAACTAAAAATAGTTATCCAAAAGCTTATAAAACCGCGGTGAGA
>NZ_JEYB01000229.1:0-503 GCF_000582255.1 Acinetobacter sp. 1566109
GTGAAAATAATTATAAAACGTCATTTTATTCACTTCGGTTTCTTTCACAATTTTGTCGACACCGACCATGTGAAATCCACCGTGATGGAACAGATTTATTCCTTTTTTTACAACTTCTAAAGCACGTGTTGGGAGAATTAAATTTGGCATAGTTTTACCGTTATAAAATAAGTTTTTGTTGTATATAAATGAGTTAAAAAAATCTGTGCCCTTTTTGGGAGAAAAAAAGGCGCAGCAAAACCCATAAAGACTGTGCTTGGCACATCTCGAGTTTTATAGTTGCTAAGTTTTTGGTCGTGACGATTTAAAGCTTGATAAACCTAATGGCGATCAAACTCGTTAATAAACTAAGTTGTGTTGTTATAGCTTTTGGCAAAGGCTGCCAACAAATAATGGATGTGCAAAGCCGACTCCTTTTTATTGGGAGTTCTGCCAGACATTAAAATTATGGTGGCAGAACGAAAAGGGGTTGACGGACTGGTCATAGAGCCAGCACACCCGAA
>NZ_JEYB01000230.1:0-459 GCF_000582255.1 Acinetobacter sp. 1566109
TTCCTGAGCTGATGACAGCCGCAGAAACCAGGCCGCTTGTGGTGCCGTTAAACGACTCTTCACATAAGCAAAGATATCTTCTTTAACTACACGGCCATGCTCACCAGAAGTTTTAACTTGTGACAAAATCACGCCAAGTTCACGAGCAAGCTTACGAACAGCAGGACCTGCATATACTTTAGCGTTTTCTGCTTCTTGCTCTTTCGTTAACTTATCAGTGCCAGATGTAGGCGCCGCAGGTGCAGACTGTGTTGTAGCAGGAGCAGCTGCTTTAGGTGCTGCTGCCTGTGGAGCTGCGGCTGCTTCTGCTTTTGCCGCTGGTGCAGCAGCAGGTGCTTGGCCTTCAGCTTCAATTGTTGCAAGCAATATACCTTGTGAAACTTGTTGGCCTGCTTGCAAGTGAATTGCTTTTACAACACCAGCAACGGTACTTGGAACTTCCACAGTTGCTTTATCTGA
>NZ_JEYB01000231.1:0-455 GCF_000582255.1 Acinetobacter sp. 1566109
AAAGAAATGTACGATGCCGATGTATCTGCCTCCCTTATTAGTAAGGTAACGGATGCTGTCATTGAACAAGTGACAGAATGGCAAAATAGAACACTCGATAGTCTTTATCCTGTTGTCTATTTAGATTGCATTGTTGTTAAGGTTCGTCAGCATTCAACAGTAATCAATAAATCAGTTTATTTAGCATTAGGCATTAACTTGGATGGCCAAAAAGAACTTCTTGGCAGGTGGCTTGCTCAAACAGAAGGTTCCAAATTCTGGCTGTCAGTCATGACAGAGCTAAAAAATCGAGGAGTACAGGACATTCTTGTTGCCTGTGTAGATGGATTAAAAGGCTTTCCTGACGCGATAGCCTCTGTTTACCCTCATACTGATATTCAACTGTGTATTGTGCATGTTGTACGCAATAGCCTGAGATTTGTAAGCTGGAAAGACTACAAGGCTGTTACGTCGGG
>NZ_JEYB01000232.1:0-451 GCF_000582255.1 Acinetobacter sp. 1566109
AAAGTTTAGAAGAAATTAAAGAATTTATTTGAAAAATAATTTTTATTATTTAAAGTAAGTTTTTTTGGTAAGAAAGGATATTATTTTATATATTTTAATAAATCCTCTTAAGTTTTTATTTTGGAAATTATATGAATAGTAGCGATATGATGTTTATAATCCCTTTAAGTTATAGCGAAAGGGAGAAAGAAATCTTTTTTCTTAAAGATCTTTTAAATAAGTTTGATAAAGATAGTTTAATTGGTTGTAATGTTTTTGTTAGTAATAATATTTATAATCTAGAGGTTATTTTAGCTTTAAACTTTGAAAATGAAATAGAAGAATTTAAATTTTGGATTAAAGAGAGGTACTCATCAAAAGCTAATATTATGCAGTTAAAATATTGTTTTAGTGATTATTTTTTTCATATTCAAATAATTATATACACTATCAACCTTATCTTTATCTAAAG
>NZ_JEYB01000233.1:0-434 GCF_000582255.1 Acinetobacter sp. 1566109
AAGCCAGAAATCCTGCAGTTCCGCGGACGCTGATAAGTAGACAGATTCCTGACACGGAATACTATAACTTACATCACTTAAATAGGATGCGTAAGTTGTGTAAGTTACGCCACTTAAATAAGTTAAGGCGCTAAAGCGATAAAAGCTACATGATGGTCAGTACTGAGCACTGGCGATCTAAGTCAATGCTGCAGTTCTCATCATCATTGGAATAAGTGGACAAATTCCTGACATGGAAATTGCAGCGAGATTGGCTAAAGTTACTGCACTGATTATCAGTCGAGATGTCGTTATTGATTATGCCTTATACGGAACTCCAGAATTAGCCCTCGTTGCGAACAACAAAGCAGAAATCCTGCAGTTCCGCGGACGCTGATAAGTAGACAGATTCCTGACACGGAATACTATAACTGAGGTCACCTAAATAGGATGCA
>NZ_JEYB01000234.1:0-431 GCF_000582255.1 Acinetobacter sp. 1566109
ACTGACCCTGCAGGCAACACTTCATTGCCAGGTACAGGCACAGTTTCAGCAGACATCACAGCACCTGTGGTTGCGCTGGATGACGTGTTGACGAATGACAGCACACCAGCACTTACTGGTACAGTGAACGATCCGACAGCCACTGTAGTTGTCAATGTGGATGGCGTTGACTATCCGGCAGTGAACAATGGTGACGGCACCTGGACGCTTGCAGACAATACACTTCCAACACTCGCAGACGGTCCACACACCATTACCGTGACTGCAACAGATGCAGCAGGTAACGTAGGTAACGATACTGCAGTGGTGACCATTGATACGGTTGCACCAAATGCACCGGTGCTTGATCCGATCAATGCAACAGACCCAGTGAGCGGTCAGGCAGAGCCTGGTTCAACCGTGACTGTGACTTATCCTGATGGCACCACTGC
>NZ_JEYB01000235.1:0-424 GCF_000582255.1 Acinetobacter sp. 1566109
ACAATAATTTATTTGTACCCTTTATCATGCTATTTGTACCCTTTAATCATGCTATTTGTACCCTTTTAAACGATAAAATCATGCTATTTGTACCCTTTATCATGCTATTTGTACCCTTTTAACGCTTGAAACTATTGCTGCATAAGGTTTTCAGAGGGTCTAAAAGCTTTTAAAAGCTTTTTAAAAGAATAAAAGGGAATTTATTTCCAAAGTGAGTTATTAAAACTGCCCTTGGTACTCGCTAAAGCTCGTACTCTATTGAAGCTCGTTTCACTCGCTTCGTGGGGGCAGTTTTTTGCATATATGATCAAGGATTCAAAAAGCAAAACATGAATAATGCATTCGCTATGCTCATGCTTTTTGACGAGCAAAAGCATCAATACTTCGCTCGTAGACACTCGCTAATCACTGTCCCCAGTAATTC
>NZ_JEYB01000236.1:0-420 GCF_000582255.1 Acinetobacter sp. 1566109
CCCTTTTTTTACTACTTCTAAAGCACGTGTTGAGAGAACTAAATTTGGCATATTTTTACCGTTATAAATTAAATTTTTGTTGTATATAAATGAGATATAAAAGCCTTCCACTTTTCTAAAGGTGAAAAAAAGGCATAGCAAAGCCATAAAGACTGTGCCCAGCACATCTCAAGTTTTAATTGTTGATGAAAGTTTTAAGTAATAACGAGCTAAAGCCTGAAAAAGCCTTACGGCGATCAAGCTGCGTTAAATGTTCTAAGCTGTGTTGTTATAACTTATGGCAAGGGCTGCCATGAAATAATGGTGCAAAGCCAACTCCTTTTTATTTGGAGTTCTGCCAAAGCATAAGATTTATGGTGGCAGAACGGAAGCGGGTTGACAGACTGGTAGGACTCCAGCACACATAAAGTGTCCCTCTCC
>NZ_JEYB01000237.1:0-415 GCF_000582255.1 Acinetobacter sp. 1566109
CAGGCTGTATTTGTAGGTATTCGTCGCCGCATCATAGGTTGCTGTTGTATTTGTACCATTTGCAAAGTTAACAGTTTCTCCCAGCTGTACGTTGTCTGCTGGAGTTACACCATTCACTGCAAAATTCAAACCTTTATCTGCCTGAGTCTTCGCATTAGTCGCGGTGTTATTTACCTGTTGAATTGCATCGTGAACCGTATTGGCTCCTGTAACTCCGCCAATATTGGTTGAAGTTAAATTGCCGGTTGCATCAATCTGTGTGCTGCTCCCCAACACATTCTTCACATTGTTTTGTGCTGTATATAGCTGACTGCCATTCACGGCATCTGTAGATGTTGAATTGACATCCCCAGCTTTAACATTGGTGATCTTCTGATTGCCTGCATTGATCCCTGTTTTGCTGATGCTTGGACTG
>NZ_JEYB01000238.1:0-413 GCF_000582255.1 Acinetobacter sp. 1566109
AAGCCAGAAATCCTGCAGTTCCGCGGACGCTGATAAGTAGACAGATTCCTGACACGGAATACTATAACTTACATCACTTAAATAGGATGCGTAAGTTGTGTAAGTTACGCCACTTAAATAAGTTAAGGCGCTAAAGCGATAAAAGCTACATGATGGTCAGTACTGAGCACTGGCGATCTAAGTCAATGCTGCAGTTCTCATCATCATTGGAATAAGTGGACAAATTCCTGACATGGAAATTGCAGCGAGATTGGCTAAAGTTACTGCACTGATTATCAGTCGAGATGTCGTTATTGATTATGCCTTATACGGAACTCCAGAATTAGCCCTCGTTGCGAACAACAAAGCCAGAAATCCTGCAGTTCCGCGGACGCTGATAAGTAGACAGATTCCTGACACGGAATACTATAACT
>NZ_JEYB01000239.1:0-401 GCF_000582255.1 Acinetobacter sp. 1566109
CGAAACCTTTTCACGATTTGAAATTTGATCAAGGCTATAGTCTTTTAAACGCTTTCTCATCTTCATACCCCTATTAAAAGAGAATTTCATTTTAGCCTAAATTAAACAATTAAGTACGATAGTGAGGATCTTTTCTTGGAATAGCATTTTCTGAATCTATATCAAAGAAATCATAAATTTTAGTGGCTGTTACTGTGTTAAATAATTTTTTGTCCATATACACGATTGCTTTTTCTTTATTTGCGTCGAAAACTACCCTACCCCTTGGAATCTGTTCATATTCATAATGACGTAGTTCTGGGTATACACTTTGCATATTTTTCCAATAATCGACATGTGTATATGGACTATCAATTAAGCCTATTGAATCTGCATCATTTAAATTGAATGGATGAGCTATG
>NZ_JEYB01000240.1:0-397 GCF_000582255.1 Acinetobacter sp. 1566109
AGCCCGAACAGTGATGCTCGGGCTATAAACTTTGAAATAAGTGTATGAATTTCAAGGTAAATTATAACACGTTTCGTATAAGGTGTATTATGTTAATTTTAGAAAAATTAAACTTGTAAAATATTAACATAACTGTCTGACATTTCTTGCAGATCTAACTTAGTAGTAACATTTAGAATGTCATCGTAATTCAGAAGATTTTGTATTGGAAAAATACCCTTAAGTATTGATCTAAGAAGGAAATAATAAGAATAGAGCTGTTCATGAATATCAAAGTTGATATCAGCGCCTCTAATAAAATCATAACCAATATCGACATTTCTATCATCTCGATAAATGGCATTGGCTAAATCTTGGAAATCGTTACCTAAGTCAGAGTTAGAAAAAGTGGGGATCA
>NZ_JEYB01000241.1:0-392 GCF_000582255.1 Acinetobacter sp. 1566109
CAGCTATGCATTCACCTTGCTGATTTTATTGCTGCATACAACTTCGGCCGCAGACTCAAAACACTCAGGAGCCTGACTCCCTACGAATTCATCTGCAAACAGTGGACAGATGAACCTGAACTTTTTAAAATTGATCCGATCCATCAAATGCCGGGACTAAACATATTTAAAAGCAGATTGGCAAGGTTTAGCAGATGTACAACTTGCGACACTAAACTGGGTAGATTGGTTCAATAAAAAGCGTGTACACAGTGCACTGGGTTATGTGTCGCCTTTTGAGTTTGAAGCAATGTACTATGATAAGATTAACCCGTTAGGTCAGGTGGCTTAACTTAAATAAAAAAGTCTCCGACAAAAATAAAAAAGTCTCCGACAAACCCGGTACGGTTCAG
>NZ_JEYB01000242.1:0-381 GCF_000582255.1 Acinetobacter sp. 1566109
AATTATAAAAAAACATTTTATATTTTAAACTTGCTATACGTTGAGCACCAAAACTATAATCCGCCTGACCTGTATACAACCCTTCATAACCAGCTACCATAAACATTGAAATCATTTCATAGGATATTGGAAACCATAAAATAAAAAGTATAGTTGCACTTAAAAAGTTTAAAATATAAAATGTTTTTTTATAATTCAAATTGCTTAATTGTATTGGGGGCAGCTTTTTTATTTTAATAATTTAGATTTTTTTGAGAGTTTAATTTTTTGGCAATTATCGTTATCTTCTTTTATATTAGGTAGCTTGATTTTTTCTACTCGGTTAGAGTTTAATATACAATTAAGCAATTTGAATTATAAAAAAACATTTTATATTTTAAA
>NZ_JEYB01000243.1:0-381 GCF_000582255.1 Acinetobacter sp. 1566109
CGTGGATTCAAGATACCTAGATCTGTTTTTAAAGCTTTGAAAGCCTCTTGATAGCAAAGATAAATTCCAGAAAAATCAGGGTGTATACTGATTTGGATTTTATTAAAATTTTTGCACAATAATTTTTTAGGTGCGCCAAATTTTTCATTGAAATCAAAAGCCGTTTCCATAGTCCTTCATAAGTGTAAAAAATAATCAAGTGAATATTCTTATAGTTTTTTGAAATATTAAACAAGATCGATCTGCCCTATATTTTGTGTAAATTTACAATCTATATACAATATATTGTGATTTTTTATATTTTTATGAGTGGGGTCACAACTTATAGCAATGCTATTTATTTTAAAACTAAGAGGTTCTTAATATAGAAAACAACTGAAA
>NZ_JEYB01000244.1:0-373 GCF_000582255.1 Acinetobacter sp. 1566109
AATTTAATGTTAACGGTGAAAAACTTTATCTATCACCAATTATAGATTTGTTTAATGGGGAAATTATTACTTTCCGGATCCAACGTAAACTCAATTATGAGTTAATCAAAGATATGCTCATTCATGCTTTAGCTAAACTTAAGCGACATGACAAACCAATTCTCCATTCAGATCAAGGATGGCAATATCAAATGGCTCATTACCAACAGCAATTAAAGCAACATGGTTTAATTCAAAGTATGTCTCGTAAAGGAAATTGCTTAGATAATGCTGTAATAGAAAGCTTCTTTGGAATATTAAAATCGGAATGCTTTCATGGAGAAAAATTTCAATCAATTGATGAATTAGAGAAAACGATACGAGAATACATTCA
>NZ_JEYB01000245.1:0-365 GCF_000582255.1 Acinetobacter sp. 1566109
AAGCTTCCTATCCCTTGTATACACTATAAATAAAGGCTTACAGCATGTCTAAAAGCATTTAAAAACTTTAAAAATAATTAAAAGCCCAGTGCATGAAAAATTGCCCTTGGTTTTCGCTACGCTCAAACTCTATTGAATCTCGCTTTCGCTCGATTCGTGGGGCAATTTTTTGGATCATCCAGTTGTGACTTTAAGAAAAAGCAAAGCAACTCGGAATTCGCTACGCTCATAAAGCTTTTTTACTCGCTTCGCTCGGTCTAGAAGCATTTTCAAGCAGTTCGCGCCCTTCGGGACGCTCTAATCTGACCGTAATTAATGGATAGGAAGCTTGTAATCAAGGAAAAAACCAGCCGAAATTTTGATGT
>NZ_JEYB01000246.1:0-360 GCF_000582255.1 Acinetobacter sp. 1566109
TACTAATTGCTCGTGAGGCTTGACTATACAACACCCAAGCAGTTGTATATAAAGCATCAATCGATTCATAAATCTACAAAGCAACTTGATTTAGTTATAACACTAGATAAAATGAACACAATCAGATTCAATCAGCCCAGTCTGTAAAGATTTGGAAAACGCTTCGGCAGTCAATAAGACCAAAGCAAGTATCCATAAACAGTTGTGCTGGCGACCATAGCAAGAGTGAACCACCTGATCCCTTCCCGAACTCAGAAGTGAAACCTCTTAGCGCTGATGGTAGTGTGGGGTTACCCATGTGAGAGTAAGTCATCGCCAGCTCATTATTCCAAACACCCCCAACTAAAATTGGGGGTGTTT
>NZ_JEYB01000247.1:0-360 GCF_000582255.1 Acinetobacter sp. 1566109
TCTGTTATATGTTTTAAGATGGTCACTTGCATCTGGGGCATCAATAATATCTTGTAAATTCTCAAACTTTATACGAAATTCTTTAATTTTCTGTCGGTTGATATAAAAAGGATAATAAGTAAAGGCAATAAAAAATACGGTAATACCTATGTAAAGATTGATTTTCCAATGCAGTAAAAACAAACTATGAATAACATATAACAGATAAAGAGATGCAGCCAATGTGGTAATGCTAATCTTTGGAAATGGCAGTTTTTGTCCAATTCTGATATGGGGTGGTAAATACTTATCAACCACACTAAAGATGATATATGTCACTGGAACTAAGGAAATACCAAAGAAAATTAAAGAATTTCGTAT
>NZ_JEYB01000248.1:0-360 GCF_000582255.1 Acinetobacter sp. 1566109
AAGTAGAAAAAGTTAAAAAATATAAAAAATTAGGTTGGACTACTTGGTGGGGAGATTTGTACATCAAACAAGATACATCTACTTATCTGACTGATGACTATGAAATTATGCTATATCCTTTAAGTATTCCTATTAAAGATCTACTATTGTATCGCTCACAGGGCGATAGTATTTGCGCAGAATGGCGAGAGGGTGAGGTTTGGTAGTTAGAATGGTCTAATAATTTTATTATTTTTTTTCTAAGTCTAATTTAGATGTAGCTGTCATTTTTTTATATTACTTAACTTTTTCTACTTTCCTGTTTATTAGACAAGCCTATAATGATTCAGAATCATTCCAAATCTAATAAGGATATAACAT
>NZ_JEYB01000249.1:0-357 GCF_000582255.1 Acinetobacter sp. 1566109
CTCTTGCTATGGTCGCCAGCAATATGCTTTACGATAGTTCCAGTGAGGGTTACACCTGTTTCATCAGCTAATGTTTTTGCTTTTGAAACAGTGACTACATTTTTTGCAGCTTGATTGAGTATAGCCGGATCAGTTCTTGCAAAGGTTGCACTGCTAACGAATAAAACCAGACTGGTAATTGTGGTTAACACTATTTTTTTCATTAAAATTTCTCCTATTCTTTTATTCATAGTTATCTAAACAATTTCTTAAAATTGTGAGTTTTAGCTTTTGTGATTTTTTGTGTCATCATGTCAGATGTACAATATTATTGTTGGAGAAGCTTTTGGACTGGCTCTTTTTTTAATGAAAAAAATA
>NZ_JEYB01000250.1:0-356 GCF_000582255.1 Acinetobacter sp. 1566109
AAAATTAAACTTGTAAAATATAACTTTTTAGTTAACAACGTAAGCGTCCGCTGATCCCCACTTTTTCTAACTCTGACTTAGGTAACGATTTCCAAGATTTAGCCAATGCCATTTATCGAGATGATAGAAATGTCGATATTGGTTATGATTTTATTAGAGGCGCTGATATCAACTTTGATATTCATGAACAGCTCTATTCTTATTATTTCCTTCTTAGATCAATACTTAAGGGTATTTTTCCAATACAAAATCTTCTGAATTACGATGACATTCTAAATGTTACTACTAAGTTAGATCTGCAAGAAATGTCAGACAGTTATGTTAATATTTTACAAGTTTAATTTTTCTAAAATTAA
>NZ_JEYB01000251.1:0-353 GCF_000582255.1 Acinetobacter sp. 1566109
AAAATAGGTATTCCGGCAGAAAAACCCAGAAATAGCATAATTAATGCACGACGGTCTAAAAATGCTTTAAACGCCGAGACCCAACCAGAGGTTTGTGTGGTCATTCGTTTTTTATTTTCCATAAATTATAAATGCGTCTATTCAATCGCTTCTTACAATTGCTTTCAAGATTCTTTCTGCAATCAAGTTTTGTTTTGGTGATAAAAGCAGCAAGTTTGCTTGATATTTTATGCTAAACCTGTATACCTTTAATCTTCAACCTTCGTTTTCTTTTGCTGGATATCAACAGTGACACAAAAACTTGATCAAGTGACAACTTCAACTTTATCACTCGCTAAAACAAAACTTGATTG
>NZ_JEYB01000252.1:0-351 GCF_000582255.1 Acinetobacter sp. 1566109
CCTTGCCAATCTGCTTTTAAATATTCAAACTCATTCAGGCTGGGTCTATACCGCCTTTATTATTGATGTGTTCTCACGAGCAATTGTTGGATGGAAAGTATCTACACGGATGAATACAGATATGGTGCTCGATGCATTGGAGCAAGCATTGCACGATCGAGGCATGCCAAAGAATGTGATTCATCATTCCGATAGAGGTGTTCAATATCTTTCTATTCGCTATACCAATCGTTTAGAAGCTGCAAATTTACGAGCATCAGTCGGTACGACTGGTGATTCATACGATAATGCTTTGGCTGAAACGGTGAATGGCTTATACAAAACAGAGGTGATTGAATATTTAAAAGCAGA
>NZ_JEYB01000253.1:0-350 GCF_000582255.1 Acinetobacter sp. 1566109
AACCCGCTTGGTACTGTAACTGACATTATTGGTGGTGTAACTGGCGCTATTGGCGGTGTAACTGGTGGTGCTACTGGTAGCAATCCTGTTGGTACCGTGACCGATATTATTGGTGGTGTCACTGGTGGTGTAGTCGGAGGTGGAACTTCTCCACTGGCACCAGTTGTTAACGTCGTACAAAGCGGTATTGACGTGCTACAAGGTGTCGAAAGTCTAAAAACCAGCATTATTGATACAGGCATTAATACTGTTGCGGACACTGTAGTTGGCGTACTTCCTCAAACTGAACACCCTGTTACTGATATTGCTCACCTCGGTACATTAACTTTTGAAACTTCTCGCGGTACTGC
>NZ_JEYB01000254.1:0-349 GCF_000582255.1 Acinetobacter sp. 1566109
AGTCTTTTTTTAATTTTAGAACTACATCTTTTTTATAACGAGTGTATGGATTGTATTTATCTAAAATTTTCAACATCACCAAAACAATAGATGTAAACCTTAAAGATATCCCTGCATCTTCATAAGTAGCATCAATTACCCAGTTAGAGTAGACCTTTTCCCCCTATCATTAACGTATGAAAAGGACCGATCTACTAGTTTTTTTGACGCATTTTCAATTTGTTTATAAGCAGAATTGACTTTGATACCACAGTCATCAGCAAATTGTTGAGCAGATATTAAGATTTGATCTTGTTCACTTGCATCGATATTTCTAGCAATCGGAGAAGCCATAATTAAAAAAAGACTA
>NZ_JEYB01000255.1:0-348 GCF_000582255.1 Acinetobacter sp. 1566109
CAATGTTCAAAATAAGAAGAACGATTAAGACAACTAAAAGCACAAAAACAAGCTATTGCTGCTCGTGAAAAAAAGAAAAATTCTGATCGACAAAGAAAAGATGATACTAGACGTAAAATTCTACTGGGGGCTTGGGTTCTAAACAAACTGAAAAATGATGAATCTTTTAAGGGTCAACTAACCGATTTTGAAAAGTTTTTAAGCACGGAAAGTAAGACTGAAGAAAATAGGCAGAAAGATAAAGATCTTTTTAATGGATTTATTTGGGATAAGACCTAAATTTCGCATAAGAGATTTTATGTTAAATAGGTTCGATTAAGCAGATCGTCTTCTAATTTTGAACATTGC
>NZ_JEYB01000256.1:0-344 GCF_000582255.1 Acinetobacter sp. 1566109
TCCTTTACTTCATCATATTACTAATACCACCTGCTTTAACACCGCCCCCACCTCGACGGTCCTCAACATTGGTACTGACTCTACGATCTCTCCAGCGCATAACGTCCCTCTTCTTATTAAATGGCCTGATTAGTCAGAAGCTTTTGGCCACATTTTCTGTATTAAACTCACCACTAGCAACACAACCGCCCCAGCAATCATACCAATCGCAAAGTTCATTAATGTCGGTGTTAAAGCTCCAATAATATTGCCTACTGCGGGTATATTCTCTACATGATCGACGGTACTATCAGTAATATGATGAAGTAAAGGAATTGTATGGTTAATAAGAAGAGGGACGTTAT
>NZ_JEYB01000257.1:0-341 GCF_000582255.1 Acinetobacter sp. 1566109
ACGGTTCATTGCTTTACACATGATGTATGACAGAATCGCACCAGATGAACCTACAAGCGAACCTGCAACAATCAACATGTTATTTTCAAGGGTAAAACCAATACCTGCTGCTGCCCAACCAGAGAACGAGTTAAGAAGCGATACCACCACAGGCATATCACCACCACCTACCGGTGCAATCCATACCCAGCCAAATGCAAGTGCAAGTGCTGTCATTGCCCAGAAAGCAGTCATATTACCAGTTGTGAAGAAGTAAAAACCACAAGCCAACATCGCAACAAAGATAAGCGCTTGAACAGGTTTAACCCATGCACCAGAAATTGTTTTACCCTTGAAAATAA
>NZ_JEYB01000258.1:0-336 GCF_000582255.1 Acinetobacter sp. 1566109
AGAAGAACCGTTTTTTTGGTATTCAGCATGATTTGAAATTAGACTCTTTTAAACGTTTTATCTACTTTTTAATTGGAATTATATTTGCACTCATTATCGGTATTGCCACTCATCTCATTTGGGATGGTCTTACTCATTCTGACTTTCGAACTTTTATCTTCCAAGATTTTTTATCCCAAACGGTTCATTTCTTTGGTCGTCCCTATCCTTTGCATCGACTACTTCAACTCGGTTCTTCTGCTCTAGCATTACCTTTTTTAGGCTGGATGAGTATTCATTACTATCAAAAACATAAACAGCACTGGAAAATAAGTCATAAAATTAAAAAGTAGATAA
>NZ_JEYB01000259.1:0-334 GCF_000582255.1 Acinetobacter sp. 1566109
ACCAGAAATACCCTTTTGAGAAACAAGAATAGTTGCCTGTTCAAGGATGCGCTTTCGAATAACCTCTGGTTGCTTCTTTTGTTGCCGAATTTCTTTCACTTAATGACCTGCTGATTGCGAAAATAAATTAATAATTATTACGCCAGATACGATAAAACCAATTCCAATTAAAGCAGGATTATCTAGTGTCTGTTTAAAAACAAAGTAGCCAACTACAGCAGTTAGAACAATCCCAACACCAGCCCATATAGCGTATGCGATACCTAAAGGGATTGTTTTAATAACTTGTGATAATAAATAAAATGCCGTGCTAAAAAAAATAAAGACCATCACG
>NZ_JEYB01000260.1:0-329 GCF_000582255.1 Acinetobacter sp. 1566109
AATTACAATAGTACCTATTTTTAAGTAAGTAATTGATTTATATTGAATATATGTGTTAACTTAAGGTTTGAGTTCATCTGAGAAAAGAATAATGGAAAGAAATCTAAATTTAGCAAATTCAATTTTCGAAGGCTTTAATGATAAAAACGGATTAATGATTTGTGGCTATGAATGGGGATGGTCAAAAGAAGATCAAAAACTGGATGAAAGCGATAGCCGTCCCACAGTAGATATGAGCATTGAATGTACATTTAGTAATAAATCCCTAAGGTATGGTCCTTCTTCCAATACTTGGCCTTATGATAAAAATAGGTACTATTGTAATTACA
>NZ_JEYB01000261.1:0-324 GCF_000582255.1 Acinetobacter sp. 1566109
CTTGATGAAATTAATCGGTTAAAGTACAAACACCAACGTAAAGTGTGTCGGAGGTCTCAAATGGAGATGCCAACATGGTCGTTCTTGGTCATTGCCATCATTCTGGCAGTGGTGATAGGAAGAGCAGGAACTTTACTCAGGGAACATCTTAATAAAGCTAATTATAGCAAAGTTAAGAGACAGAGGATGCAAAGGTCGTCGGTCAGTCAATAGTTTAATTGGTTAATCGATTAATTTCATCAAGTGTCCAGTTTTACTGGGTGCGAATGTAGTAAGGAGGTCTCTCATGGAGATTTCAATGTGGATGTTTGTACTTTAACCGAT
>NZ_JEYB01000262.1:0-318 GCF_000582255.1 Acinetobacter sp. 1566109
GAATCGAACCATTAAAAAGGTTGAAGATGCATTGATGAAATCAAGACGGTTTACTCTGCCAAAACGAAGCATTACCACAGCAGACGAACAGTTTAACTGGGTCATTATTGATGCGACAGAATGTTCAATAGAACGTCCGAAAAAAAAATCAGAGTAAGTTCTACAGTGGTAAAAAGAAGAAACATACGCTAAAAGCACAAGTGATCTATCATCCGAACAGCAAACAAATCATAGGGCTAGATATATCGAATGGCAGTCAGCATGACATTAAATTGGCAAGAAGAACGGTTAAAAAATTCAAACATTGTAATGGTTCGA
>NZ_JEYB01000263.1:0-315 GCF_000582255.1 Acinetobacter sp. 1566109
CGGCGGTGATGCAGATAGAAACTTGTTGAAAAACAGTTACTTGAGATTAAGTTGGTTGCTTTAAGTGATGAATTTGATGTTAAGTTGGTTTGAAAGATAAGTTTTAAAAATATCGAAATTACCTGTTGACTTTTAAGAGATTAAGAGTAATATAGCCGACCTAGCTTGCTGGTGACGAACCAGGAAGAAGATCATTAAGAGAATTGAAGAACAACTTGTGTGGATTTTTACTGATTGATTAATCGAAATAATTTTCATTGATTGATTGGTTTAAATTACTCGAAGTTTATTTGAGCGAAATTTAAGTCAGTAATT
>NZ_JEYB01000264.1:0-311 GCF_000582255.1 Acinetobacter sp. 1566109
CACGGCCCAGACTCCTACGGGAGGCAGCAGTGGGGAATATTGGACAATGGGCGCAAGCCTGATCCAGCCATGCCGCGTGTGTGAAGAAGGCCTTATGGTTGTAAAGCACTTTAAGCGAGGAGGAGGCTACTTTAGATAATACCTAGAGATAGTGGACGTTACTCGCAGAATAAGCACCGGCTAACTCTGTGCCAGCAGCCGCGGTAATACAGAGGGTGCAAGCGTTAATCGGATTTACTGGGCGTAAAGCGCGCGTAGGCGGCTAATTAAGTCAAATGTGAAATCCCCGAGCTTAACTTGGGAATTGCATT
>NZ_JEYB01000265.1:0-310 GCF_000582255.1 Acinetobacter sp. 1566109
CCGTCGTGAATAAATTAAACTTACCTGAGCTTGTGAAACAGGCTGACATTATTGTTGGTGCTGTAGGTAAAGCTGAACTTATTCAAAAAGACTGGATTAAACAGGGTGCAGTTGTTGTAGATGCTGGTTTCCACCCACGTGATGGAGGCGGTGTAGGCGATATTCAATTACAAGGTATTGAAGAAATTGCTTCTGCTTATACACCAGTACCGGGTGGTGTTGGTCCAATGACCATTACTACTTTGATTCGCCAAACTGTAGAAGCTGCTGAAAAAGCTTTAGGTTAATTTAATTTATTCACGACGGCGTC
>NZ_JEYB01000266.1:0-309 GCF_000582255.1 Acinetobacter sp. 1566109
AAGTATAGTTGCACTTAAAAAGTTTAAAATATAAAATGTTTTTTTATAATTCAAATTGCTTAATTGTATATTAAACTCTAACCGAGTAGAAAAAATCAAGCTACCTAATATAAAAGAAGATAACGATAATTGCCAAAAAATTAAACTCTCAAAAAAATCTAAATTATTAAAATAAAAAAGCTGCCCCCAATACAATTCATAGTAATCTCGATATAAACCAAAAAAACTTAAAAAAACTCTACCTAAAGCAAACAAACAACTTGATATATAAAACAAGCCTTGAGGAGAAAATATTTTAAACTTTTTAAG
>NZ_JEYB01000267.1:0-309 GCF_000582255.1 Acinetobacter sp. 1566109
ATTTCTGAAATATCACGATCTTTTCGGTCGTTTTCGAGCTGTATTGCTATTTTTTGGGAAAACTCTTGCTGCGCTTCGGTCTCAATTTTTTTTGTAAAAGCCGCATGCAATTCTTGGATTTTTAGATCTTCCATTTCTTCTGCATATAGTCGCTTTTGTTTTTCACCATTTTGAGGACTAAAGTATTTATTTCCATAGTTATCTTCTTCAAATATATAACTATTTATGATCTCCAGTCTTTGATCGCGTACATACTCTTGATACTCAGTTTCTCTGCGTGATATTTCAGAAATTTGATGATCTAAAAAT
>NZ_JEYB01000268.1:0-306 GCF_000582255.1 Acinetobacter sp. 1566109
ACCATTACAACTCAAGATGGACAACTGGCTTTAGATATTCCCCGTGATCGAGAAGGTTCATTTGAGCCACAAATTATCAAAAAGCACCAAACACGCATCACCAGTATGGATGACCAAATCCTCTCACTGTATGCAAAAGGAATGACTAATAGGGAAATTGTAGCCTTCTTCAAAGAAATGTACGATGCCGATGTGTCAGCATCTCTCATCAGCAAAGTTACCGATGCTGTGATTGAGCAAGTGACTGAGTGGCAAAATAGAGCCTTAGATAGCCTTTATCCTGTTGTCTATCTTGAGTTGTAATGG
>NZ_JEYB01000269.1:0-305 GCF_000582255.1 Acinetobacter sp. 1566109
ACTCAAACCGATTCGTGCAAAACGGATGAGCGTTTCACCATTTACATTTTATCGTGGCATGCCTTCTTTGATGCTATTTGACCAAGTGTGGGAGCCACTAAATTCAGGTTTATTTCAACAGATTTGTGGTGATTGTCATTTAAGTAACTTTGGTGGTTTTGCAAGTCCAGAACGTAACCTGTTATTCGGAATTAATGATTTTGATGAAACTTTAGTTGCCCCGTTTGAGTGGGATGTAAAGCGTTTAGCAACCAGTTTTGTGATTGCAGCACGCGATATTAATCTTGCAGATAAAATGTAAATGG